>VFZK01000088.1 GCA_016871215.1 Acidimicrobiia bacterium
AGATTCTCAAGAAGATCGAACGGGCTCGCGCCAAATTAGAATCGATCAAGCCCGGCAGCACCCAACCGCGTCGACGGCAGAAGCGAGAGGAATAGTATGTCTAGTTATTTAAGGGACACTAGACTAGCCTTCCTGTCGAATGGAACCAACTTCCACGAACAGGTGGGGATCCTTAACGTTCTGGCTTATACCAATCCGATCTTCACAGGAACGCCGAACATTGGGGTTCCGGGATTTTTGGCACCTGGAGAGAGGACTCCGAACTATCGAACTACCAAGAACTATGAATGGACCGACAACGTCTCATGGCAGCGGGGCAGCCATGGACTGAAGCTGGGTGGTGACTTCAGAGTTATCGATACCAATATGTTCTACACGGGGGGTAACGGTAGCCATACTTTCGGCAATCGATACTCAGGCGACAACTTCGCCGACTTCCTGCTGGGCCTTCCTTCCTCGATCGGCAAGACCGCACGAGCGACTCTGTGGGATTCGCGCTTGAAGTACTTTGCAGCTTACATCCACGACGATTGGAAAATCGCCTCCAAGCTGACGTTGAATTTTGGCTTGCGATATGAAGTGGAATCCTCCCTCAAAACGTCCCGGAACGACACTTTGGGATGGGATCAGCAGAGAGGTGAGCTGCTGATCTCGGAAAACATAGCCAATCGAAGTCGGATCGAGGATTTCTACAAGAACGTTCGTCCTGACATCAAGGTTCGTTTCGTTCCCTACAATTCTGCCTGGGATGCGGATAAGAACAATTTTGGCCCCAGGCTCGGCCTAGCCTACCAACTGCGATCCAAGACGGTGCTGCGCAGCGGATTTGGTATGTTTTACAACGCGCCCCAGGCTCCGGCCATGGCCTCCAGCAACGATTTCGCACCGAACAGCTTGCGACCCATCTGGACGGGGGACCCGGTGCGCCCGGTCATCAGGCTGCCCAACGGCAGTGAAATCCCCGCCGGCTACAACCCTGAAGGGTCGGGCGGACCGGAAGCCACGGTTCGCTTCCCCGCGCCTTTGACCATTTTTCCCTTCTACAGCCGCGAATTTCCCTATGGGCTGAACTATCAATGGACAATGAGCCTGCAGCATCAGTTGAGGCAGACTCTGCTGGTCGAAGCGCAGTATTTGGGATCCCGAACCAACCACCTGCTGAGCAACCACAACACCAACTACACCCAACCCGCTCCCGGGGCAGTCCAGAGCCGCCTGCCCTATCCCAGCTTTGCCAGGATTCAAGGGACACACATGGGCCTGGATGCGTACTATCACGGTATGGGCCTCAAAGTGGAGCAACGGCACAGCCATGGGTTGTCTTACTTGGCCAGTTACACTTGGTCTAAGGCCATCGACACCGGCTCCACCTTTGACGTGGCTGCAGAATGGCTGAACCCCAATGACTTTTGGAGATCGGCTCGTGGGGTTTCCGATTTTGACGCCCGCCACCGCTTTGTTTTCAGCTATCAGTATGAACTTCCCTTCGGCAGAGGTAAGAGGTTTGGCACCAACACGTCTGGCGCTCTCAACCAGTTCTTCGGCGGCTGGGGTGTGCGTGGCGTGACTTTCTTTCAGAGTGGATTTGCCTACAGTCCCCGTATGAGCCTGGCTCGTGCCAACTACTGCGCCGCTGCCTGTTCGGCTAACGCCGACCGGATCGCCGACGGTAACCTTTCCAAGAGCGAGCGCACGATCAATCGCTTTTGGGATATCTCGGCTTTTGTCCTGCCCCCTCTAACCAATCCACGCGCCGGCAATGGAGGGCGAAATATCCTGGTTGGCCCAGGGCTGAACAACTGGGACTTGGGCGTTTACAAGACGTTCCAGATCGCTGAAGGCAAGAAGCTGGAATTTCGCTACGAGATGTTCAATACATGGAACCACCCACAGTTCAATGCTCCACCCAGTTCCATTGAGAATGCCGCCACCTTCGGTAGGATTACCAGCGCCAGAGATCCGCGCATCTCGCAGTTCGTGCTTAAGCTGACGTTCTAGACTAGATCATTCGCGAAGTTCGACAGGTAACAGGGCGCTTTCGGACACAGGCTGGCGAAAGCGCCTAACTTGCAGTGTACGACGTTTGCGAGAATCTGTTCTCGTTCTGGTAGCCACCATTGAGCACGGCGTTCGTGTTCAGTCGCGGATAGTGCTCTACCTGCGCATGGCGAATGTCGGAGCGGACCTCTGGGCTGCGACCATTGCTCGACGAGGATTCTGGTCGCCGTCCCGAGGCCGGCTCCCACATTCAAAACTGACGCCGATCTAATTCGCTACCCATCACTCGTAACTCACAACCGCTGCTTCACTCTGGAGGTCACTCCACTTGAAATACCGAAACCGATTGAGAGTATCCACACCCAATGTTGCTCTGGCAACGCTACTGGTGATCGCCGCTGGAAGACAAGCGGCTGGCTCCGACGCACCTTTCTTCGAAAAGGGCGTCATTGCAGAGGCCGACAAGCCATACTATCGGAACTATATTCCTAACGTGGCTCGACTAGCAGACGGAAAGTTGTTAGCCGTCTGGGGAGCCAGTGGAAGATCCGGTGAAACGGATTCCAGGATCATGGGGTCGCTTTCAAGCGACAGCGGAAAGACCTGGTCCTCTGCTGCTCAGATTCTCTCTCAGCCTAAGGCCTGGAATGGAGATGCCAGCATTGTTGTAGACGGCAAGAAAACGATGGTCTTTGTGACAGTGGTCGAAAACCCGAGGCTGATTGAGAAGTTGGAAATTTGGAAAACAACGAGCATGGACTTCGGAAAGACCTGGAGCAACCCCGTGCTGGTGCCGATGCCGCACAAATACTCAGACTCCAAAACTCATGCTGGGCTGAAGCTCCGAGACGGCACCTTGTTACTGCCTTACTCTTGGGACATCTGGATTGAAGAGGGAATGATTCCAAAAACGGAAGGTGAAATGAACTTGAAAGCGAGCGCTTTGATTTCTCGGGACCACGGAGAGACCTGGCAAGCCGGAGGCGACGTCCACGTCGAAGCTCCTCGGACCTCTCCATTTTCCACGGGCGGAGCCTGCGAACCAGGGATCGTGCAACTCGCCAGTGGCGAACTCTACATGCTGGTGCGCACAAGCACGACCAACGCCTGGGAGTCGCGCAGTCGGGACGGCGGTAAGACATGGACGCCAGCCAAACCGAGCGCGCTGACCGCGCATAACACGCCGGTGGCTCTCTGGCGCCTGGACAACAGCCCGGAAATTGTGGCGGCTTGGAACAACTCTCCTCGTTATCGCTGGCCGTTGACTGTGGCTCTTTCCAAGAACGAAGGGCGTAGCTGGTCAACACCTCGAGAGCTTGCCAACACACCCAAGATCAAGACTTCCTATCCCTCGATTACCCAGGCCAATGACGGAAACATCGTCGTGGTCTGGCAGCAGGAACTTCCCGAGAAAATGGGACGGGATATTCGGTTTGCGCGATTCAATCGAGCCTGGCTGGTGGCCCAGTAGTGGAGATTGGGGATCAATCGGGAGAATCGGATGGTGCAGCTCCATTGACGGCCCAAGCGCTACCCACGAGGGGGCTCAGCTCCGTGCCTGTTGGAGGTAGCGCCCTTCGGCACGAACAACGTTTTAACCAGTTGGCCAGCCGGCGTTGCCAAGGGACATTCTACCGACCTACTCGGGGCGCTGAAGACCCGCCGAGCCTGGAGCGGCGCTAGCAACCCACATCCGGCTGGTTCGCCATTCCCGCGAAAAGCCTGCCGCAGCGAAGCGCGGGACGGGAATCTCTCGTGAATTCCTGCTTGCCTTGCGCTTGGCTGGGTTGATGGAATGTTTCAGGCGACCGTTAGCCGCGTCTGCGAGTTTTCGACGATTTCGTTCCCGCTTTGGAAGCCGCGGTCCGCCGCGCGGTGATGGTGGTTACCGATGCGGGGTATCAAGAACGGCTTGCTTCGTTGCGTTGCGAGAAAGTCAGCCATTAGCCGAGCCCGCTCGAATGAGAAAGATAACGGCACCAATCGCTCTAAGGCTGGGCTTAGCTTGCTTGCTCGTCTTCGCCTGGCTCGGCACT
Source organism: Acidimicrobiia bacterium (assembly GCA_016871215.1). Classification (GTDB taxonomy): domain Bacteria; phylum Acidobacteriota; class Terriglobia; order Versatilivoradales; family Versatilivoraceae; genus VFZK01. The sequence goes on from VFZK01000088.1 coordinate 4,035, forward strand.
CCTCCGCGACCTGTCGTGCTTAATCCGCCTGACTCGGCGCAAGAAACGGACCTGGTGGACCACTTTCGAGCGACAGCCGTGGGTCTCCTGCGTCATACCGGGACCAATCGTGAGAAGATCATTCTTCCCTACTGGACCGTCCGGAACTCCCTTGCCTTCTCGTCAGACAAAGACCGCGAGTCGTGGTTTGCGGATCGACTCTGGACGCTCGAGTCTCCTGAGCTTCTGAAGATCCATTGGAACGGGCGGGACTTTGAGGCACAGAACGATTTGCCCCGGCTGTGCAGTCAGGGAAACGAGAGGGCGCGACTTTGGCTTCTTCTTCGCAATCGCCACACGCAAGACTTGCAAGTGCAGGCGGCATGGGTAGGCGGGTCGGATAAGCAAGCGCAGCACTTCCTCATTCCGGAGGCCGGCGCACGGGCTTTTCTGCTTCAGCCAAAGATCGTTGCTTCTGGATCCAAACTGGAGCTTCACTTATCTTCTTCCTCTAGCCAGAAAGGCTTCTCGTTCGCAACAAGCTCTAAGAAGCCTGGCAGACTGGCTGCACGCATCTTAGACGAGTCAGGCCAACCTACGGCGGCCCGAGTGTACTTGACTAACTCCGAGGGTCTCTTTGAGCCTCTGGAGGGAGCCACGAAGGGCCAGAAGATCGAGCGTGTCGGTTGGGTGGCAGGCGAGTACTTTTCTTATGCGGATGGAGCCTTCCGCGCCACTTTGCCTGAAGGAACCTCGATGATTGAGGTTGTCAAAGGGGCCGAACATATTCCGGTGCGGCAGAAAGTCCAGATTCAGGGCGGCAAAGAGATTCAAGTCTCCATGCAGCTAAAGCGTCTGGAAAGCCCCAAGCTGCGAGGCTGGCATGCCGGAGACGAGCATGTTCATGCCAACTACCGGTCCAAGGAGTTCTATATACAACCGGAGGATGTCGCACTGATAGCGCAGGGCGAAGATCTGCAGGTCATCAATCTGATGGTCTCGAATTCGGATGGTGGCTTTGTTCACGACGAGAACCGGTTTGAAGGCGCTCCTCACCCGCTTTCCACGCCCCGTCATATTCTCTATTGGAATCAGGAGATGCGGAATCGAGCGCTCTATGGCCACTTGATTCTGCTCAACCTGAAGCAACTGGTACACCCCATCTACACGGGTTTCCCAGGCGCCAAACACGAGGAAGACTATCCTCCCAACTTCATCCATGCGCAAAACACTCACCGGCAGGGTGGATTGGTGAGCTACGCCCATACGGGAGGCAACGGGGGTTATCGCTACGGCGGGGCAGATGCTCACGAAGCCCCGGTTGATGTTGCATTGGGCACAGTCGATGCCTTCGAAGTTTTCTGCAGCCACTCAGAGAGCTCCCTGGATCTCTACTATCGTCTGCTCAACTGTGGTTTCCCTTTGGCTATCACAGCTGGCAGCGACGCCTTTCTGAACCAAACTTTTGGAACGACGCCCGGCGGAGAACGCGTTTACGTCTACACGGGCGAGGAATTCAACTATGCACGGTGGATTGAAGGACTGCGCGCCGGCCATACTTTCGTCACGGAGGGTCCGCTGCTGGCTTTTGAACTGGACGGTCACATGCCTGGCGAGCGCCTTCACCTGAAATCAGCGCCCGCCCGTCTTCGAGTGAAAGCAAGGAGCTGGTCCTGGCTTCCATTGCAACGTCTCGAGATCATCGCCAACGGCAAGGTGGTGGCGCAGGTAGAACAGACGAAGGGAGTGAACGATCTGAACCTCTCGCAAGAGGTTACGTTGCCGCAAAGCGCCTGGGTAGCCGCTCGCGTCTGGGGCCCGCGTCATCGCCTGGTGATGAATGAACCCAGTCCGGCTCTTGCGGGCAGCCTGAAAAGCACCTTGGGCACTGAAGTCGCCCTCGCCCACTCCAGCCCCATTTACGTCGAGCTTGCCGGCAAGAAGATCTGGTCTCGGGCGGACGCTCGGTATTTCGAGAACTGGATTGAGCGTCTGATCGACGACGTTCGCACTCGAGGCACTTTTCATGAGGAGAGCCGCCGCCAAGAAGTCATCGAACTATTTCGCAAAGCGCAACGGGTGTATCAAGCCACTCCTTGACTTGGACCGCACTAAACGACGAGCGCGACATGAGCACGAACAGCCTCTCTCGATTCTCTTGCATTCTCCTCGCATCTCTAACGCTGGCTCCGAGCCAGGTCCATTCACGACCACTCCAGCCCAAGGTCGATCCTGTTACGCGCTACGTTCATATTGCTTACACCGTCCCTCGGGAAGCTCCGTCGGAAATGATCGTACGGTGTGAGCTAAAGCTGGCTACACGCTCTGATTGGAAACCGGCCAGGGTTTGGCCCTATGTCAGCGAAACGACCCTTCAATTGATGCAACCCAGGGATTGGGAGACGGCAGTCTGGCGTGGCACTTTCACGGAACGGCGCGCTGGCGGCTTGACCCGCACCGCTGTTTGGAACCCGTTCCCAGATGTTACGGGACAGGCATCGGTTCGCTTTCGAGTCACCCTCCTCGACGGAGAAAAGGTACTGGCTCGGGAGGAAGCGGAGATCGCTCTGGACAACTCGGATGTCGTGGTGCTGGATGACTGGTCACAAGTGCTCCAGAAACAGTCTGTCTCCGAACATCCAGCTCCAGGCAGTCCGGTGTGGTGGATACGGAAGGGGCAGCAAGGGGAACAAGTCCCAGCCCAAGGCTCTTCGCTAGAAGTCAGGGAAAAAGGCGTGGAGCTTCCTCAACTCACCTATCCACTGAACCTCACGGGTCCTTATGCGATCTTCGTTTCTCTGCCGCCCCGGCCGGGTTCAATCGAATTGCGACTAAGTGGCGACGAGCGCCCTCAGATTTTCGACGAATATCCGATCTGCAGTGACTGCGGCAATAACGCCACGCGGGCGGGAGGCGAAACCTTTTGGCGATGGACCGATATGACGCGCCAGCATCTTGTCATCAAGCAGCCACACAGCAGTGTACGAGAGTATGAGGATACCTATCGAGCCCACCTCGACACAGTGCGATTGGTTCCGCTGACGCAGGAACTGGTGAGACAGCTCGAAGAACGCTGGAGCCTCAAAGGCGAGAAGCTTCCTGTCGTTGGATACAACGAGCCTTATTCCTGGGCGTTCTACGAAAAAATCCTGAGCAACCTGCAACACTGGGAACCGCTCCTGGCTTTTGCTGAGGCGCGTGTCGACATTGTCGATATCCAGATCGGCCGCGGGGGAAGCCAGATGAATCACGAGACGCGTGCAGGAAGCCAGCTGCTCGCCGGCACCTACGGAGATCCTCGGGGCGGCAAGGTCCCAATCACCGACAGTGTGGGGCTGATGCAACAATTCACCAATACGCTGGGCACCCAGCTCAAGTACGCTCGCTTGCTTGGCATGAAGCCTCATGCCAATCTTGGAGCCACCAATTGCTATCCTGGCACTCCCCTGGAGGCTGAGTTCTCGAAAAAACATCCCGAGTGGCGCATTGGCGGCCAGCTCAAGTACGAGGTGCCAGAGGTGCGGCAGTTCATCCTGGCGCTATTCGAAGAGGCACTTCAGATTGGCGCCGAAGGGATCTCCCTGGACTGGTGCCGCTACCCATACTCTGTCAGGAGCAAGGAAACCGTCACCAACTTCTTTCGTGAGCTACGCTCTTTGGCCGACAGATACGGCAAGCCGCGCGGCCTCCACATTCCCATCCTGACCAGGTTTCCCGCGCGCGGTGTGCGTGGGTGGGAGTTCATGGATTACGCCACCTGGGTGAAGGAAGGTTTAACGGATTTCCTTTGCCCAAGCAATATCCAGGCGCGCCACTTGAATTTTGACGTCGCCGAGTACGCACAGGCAGTGAAAGGAACAAGAGTGAAGCTTCTTCCCTCTGTGGATGCTCTCGGCTGGGGTTTGCAAATGCCTGGAATGTGGTTCGAGCGAATCTTGCGCTGCTATAAGGCGGGCGCCGATGGAATCCATATCTATCAGGCGGACTACGCTGTGCTCAATTCCCCGCAATCGAGGCGCTATGTCTCAATTGCTGGTTCTCCGGAAGCTTTGAAACAGTGGCGGCAGCGGGAGCGGCTTGAACAGTCTCGATACAGCAAAGGAATCTATATCAATCCGCCTCAGGTCGACGGCCAATACCAGCGCTACGCCCGGTTGCGCGCCTGGATTGAGGGCTTCCAACCGGAGAAGGTCGAGATGTGGGTTGACGGCCAGCTCATGAATCGGTATGACGCGCCGCCCTATGTCCTCACTTCAGAAGATCGTTCCGACGACGAAACCATCAAACCCGGCAAGCACCTCTTGAGAATCAGGGCGAAAGAAGGCAGTGAATGGCTGGAACAAGAATTTCAGGTTGAATTTGGCAAATAGGTTGGGGCGAGTGTTCTAGGAACCTACCCTTCGCAGCGAACGCAGCCCAACGGCAGCGCTGCGCACGCTCGTTGCGTCTGCCCTGCCTCAGAACCCCTTGATCTGCCGCAAGGCTTCGTAAACCACGATCGCCACAGCGTTGCTGAGGTTATGGCTGCGTGGCCTGGCGCCCCACATCGGAATACGAATCGCGGTCTCAGGGTGCGACTCAATCAGTTCGCTCGGCAGTCCACGAGTCTCGCTTCCGAACACGAGGTAATCCCCTTGGGAGTAGCTGACCTCCGTGTAGAGCCGGGAGGCCTTGGTACTCGCGTACAAGAAACGTCCAGATCCTGCGGTCTGCTGCAACGCTTCCAGGGACTCATGGTAGCAAACGGTCAGACACTCCCAGTAGTCAAGGCCGGCACGGCGCAGATAGTAGTCAGAAGTCGAGAAACCGAGTTTCCCTACCAGGTGCAGCGAGCACTCGGTGAGAACACAAAGGCGGGCGATGTTGCCCGTGTTTTGCGGAATCTCGGGCTCGACAAGCACCACATGCATGGTTTCCAGGTTGCGAATCGCAGGCGCCTATTCGCTGTCTGAGAAGACTCCGTCAGTGAAGCGAAAGCGGGACTCCAAGTACTCTGTGATTGCAGGAACGACGGTGGGAACCTGGATGCTGCCCGCGGTCGCGAGGGTTGGCTTTGCGCATCGATCCAACGCGCGACGGAGCGCGCGTTCCACCGGGATACTACGGACAGAGCCTTGGTTGGTTTGGCAGGCCCGCGTCCTCTGAACCCGGCTGCAGCGGCTATTTCAACGACAAAGCCGCTTTGCCAATCGCGGTGTTTCCCTTGGCGTCGTACGCTCGAAGGGCAATCGTGTGTTCGCCAGGCTCAAGGGTCTGGGTTTTGATCTCGAACTCCTCGGTCTTCGAGTCGATGATTCCATCGACCGAGAACACGATTTCCCACTCCTTGCCATCGATCGACACTTCGGCCTTGCGCAGTGCGGAACCCGAGTCGAAAGCTCGGAATCTGACCACGGCGGTGCGTCCCTGGACAGATTGGTTCCCTACCAAAATCTGGGGCGGCGTACTATCCACCTGAAACTGGTTGCTCACCAACTCGGCAGAAAGCACGGCAGATTTGGGATTCGACGGACTGTCTGAGGCTACCACTCTGACAGAGTACTTGCCATCGGGCAGTGTGTCCGCTTCCAGTGTATAGAATCGCTCATCGATGTCTTTTTTCAAGAGTCGCCATTCAGACTCCTGCTCACCCTTGAAGTACAATGCATAGATCAATTCGTCGCCGTTATCGTCGTTGGCCTCCCAGGTGAACGACTGAGCTCCTTTTTGGTAGGTGCGTCGCGGTGGAATCGAAACCTGTGCCGGTTGGGCAAGAGCATCGCTCGCGCCTGAGGCGTCTGCCGAGCCCTGGTCTACCGACGTCATTGGCGAACGCTGAGTAGAAATCCCCGGCAGCCGCTGGAACGCAACACCAGACGGCAGAATACTGATGGATTTCACTTCGGGCGCAAGGTTTTGGGGCAGGTAGGGTACCCCGATCTGGTCCAAGCTCGCCGAATTCTGGTTCGTTGTCGAAAACACTGCCTTGTACTGAACATAGCGCGCGCGCGGGCTCTGGACAGCTTCACCTTCGGCCGAGGTGTGAGCTTTCGACCAGTCGCTCCACGACTTGTCGGGTTTCTTGGTGTTCCCCGACCGGGTATGAATTTTCAAAGAGGCGCCCTCCGGCACGGTGGCGCGCCAATGCAGGCTTCCCCAGGTCGAAACCCCTTGAGTATCCTTCACCTCCGACTCGTAACTGCCCTGGGTGCTCACGACACTGCCTAGCCGGTAGATCTTTGCGAGGTTCGATGTGCAGGCAAAGATATCGGAGCCGGCCGGCACCAGCTTCGTTGTCTGTTCCTCGGTCGTTTCGAGCAGCAGGTTGAACTTCTTGTTTGATCTCAGCAGATAGATACGGCCTTTGTTGCCCGTCGAAAACAAGAGGCTGTTGTCGGCGCGCAAATGCAGGCCGTAAATCGTTTCGCTGTCAGAGGTCCACAACGCTTCCACGGAGTTGTCTGGGGCAACGCGGAAAATGCCGCTCTTTTGGCCTGACGAATCTCGGCGGGAACCCCTGCCCGACGGGGGTTTAAAGGGCACAGGCTCTTCAATCGTGGCTTTGCTGTCGCTCGCACCCGAAATCGATACGGAGACTGACACGGAATCTGCCGAAATCGCCTCGCTTCCCGAGATCTTCGGCTCGGGAATAGACCCGCCCCCAGCGCCGTTGACGGCCACAAAATAGATGGTGCCTTTTGAGTCCAGCTGGACCTTGTGAATCTCGCGCATCGCCGAGTCGTAGACCACAAAGGGTTTGCCATCGGCAGAGATCCGATACAGGTAACCATCAGGATCACTGCCGGCAACAACATTGCCTGCGTCATCGATTGCCAAGGTGATGATGTTCGACTGGCCGCTGTCGTAGAACACTTCTCCCTTGCCGTCTTTACCGACCTTGTAGATCCGTCCTTTGTTTCCCGTAGCTGCGAAAAGGTTCCCTTTGCGATCGAACACCAGATCCCAAACGAACTTGTCCTCGGGATCGAAAAACACGCTGGCCTTGCCATCGGAACTTACCTTGTAGATCTTCCCATCTGGAGAAGTGGCAGCGTACAAGGTCTGCTCCGAATCCAAAGCCAGCGCCAGCACGTCAAGCTCAGCCGAGTCAAAAAACAGGGATGACGTTCCACTCGCATCGACTTTGAACACCTTGCCGTCGTGTCCAGTACCTACAAAAACGTTCTTCTTGTTGTCGACGACCGCTGACCAGATGAGAGCCTGGTCCGAGTCGAAGACTGAATCAAACTTCGGCGACAGCGACAACTGTCCGTCTGCGTTCAGGGACAGACCTTTGAGCGTGCCTTTAGAAAACTCAGCGAACGAGTCCGTATTCCAGAACACAGGACTCACCGCGGTAACCTTTGAGGGGAATCCTAGAGTGGCGCAAACCAACACGAAGGCAACCATGAAGAGTCGGAAGCCGGGCCGACAAACCGGCACGCTCCAGTCTCTCGGACCTGTTCCGGCCTCTTCGCTGCTGCGGCTGTGAAGAAGCTGGAGAGGCGAGCTTCCTGGCGAGCCGTGTTCCCGGTCACTCTCAGTTCCGACCGTCGCTCGCACGAGGGAAGCCACTGCTTTAACTCCGTCACTGCTCCCATCACCGGCCTTGGAGCGAGGCAAAGCGGCCATGGTTCGATTCAGGCTTCTTTGTCGAATCATGCAGACTCCTTGAAGATGGGTGCGTGGATCGTGGGCCCAGACCATTGCGAACCGAGAACAGCCGTAAGTGGGGTTTCGGCTCTGGCAAAGCTCCCACCCATGCAGGCCGTGTTTGGAGGCGGAACGAAACGATTGTGGAAGAAGGCAGCAACCTTCGAGTGCCGGTTCAATCAACGACCTCGATCGTAAGGCTTCTTTGGCCGCTGATGACGAAAGGAGTCGAGGGCAACTCGTACTCGTAGAGGTTGGACGACCGCAATGTCATCAAGGTACTGCTCGAGGTCCGGTCCGACGTGATGACACTGCTGAAAGAGGGTGGCAGGTTAGAAAACTCTTCTCCGCGGATCAGTACTGAAGGCTCCGGCCGCTGCAACCGGACATACACCCGATCGTTCTTGCGGATATGATTAATGGCGCGAATCAGCTGGTCCAAGTCCCGCGGAGAGAAGGATTGCCGCAACACGCGATTCTCCACGGCCGTCAGCGTCGAGCCGTCGGCTACCGTCAGCTGCAACGTACCAGCTGGCATGTCGGCGGGAATGTCGATCGGAAACTTCTCAACGTGCTCGCCACCGTTGGCGGCACGCAAGAAGGCGGCCAGAATGACGGTTTCACCCGCTTTGACTCTTTCACGGTCGGCCCACACTCGATCTAGAACCGCCGTCCGCTTCTCGTCGATCGAGGTGATATCCACCGTGACGTTCTCCACGGCCACGTTGTCGAAGCCGCTACCGAGAATGAAGCTCAACGGCTGAACGACAGCCATGGAAGCGAAGACGTGCGAGTTGGTCTCGCCTGAAAACCGGTTCTCGAACTTGACTTCGGGCTGGCCCTTAACGCTGATCTTTCCTGAAACCTGCAGGGTGGACTCGCCCAGTGCCCGCTCGTTTGACGTAATCGTGCTGAATACCGCGGCGTTCATGAGGAAGGGTGTCAGGAACCGGTCGTTCACCACCTCGTACTTATAGATCTCAAGCTTGTTTCGGCTTGATTTGAGGTTGATGGTCAGTGGAATCAGCTTTGGCATCACACCCACGGCGCCGTAGAGGCCCTGCGAGCGATCCTGCGTGATGGCGCCCGCCAATTCGGTCGGCACCGCGATCTTGAACGAGTTGTTCAGGTTGGGAAGCAGCGAGATCACCTTGGCTTTCGAGAACGGCAACTGCACCGGTCCGACGGAAAGCCACGGGTGCCCAAAGGCATAGACCTTTTCGTCATCGCGAAACGTCACGGTCCCGGTCGCGCTCGCGCCCAGACCGAGGTCGCCACGAATTAACTGCACAGCCAACGCCGAGCCCGGCTGGATGTCGTCAGTATTGCGGGCCAGCTCGTTCGAGCCGCTGCCAACGGTCATTCCTCCCGCGGGAATCACAGACATCCCGAGCTGCTGAAAGGTATCTCTGAAAAGTTGTGCAGCTCTCGGAGTGAATCCCGACAGCGAAACCGGAGTGTCGATGTACTGGAAGAACTGCCCCGTCAGACCTTGCAGGTTTGGATTCAGATTCGCTGATTGCGGCGAAACCGAGAAACTCCGTTGGCCCAGCGGGCTCAAGATCGAGAGATCGAGGGCCGGAGAGAATCCAATCGCCCGAAACGGCGGCACGACCGAGACGTCGATTTTGATAGGGTCGACACGAATGGGTTCAGCGGGCTTGTCGAAGATATTCACCATCTGCTGGATGGGTGTAATCCCCGCGATGGCCTCTTTCGAGAACGGAAACGAGAATGCCACTGCTCCTATCATCTTGCCGTCGATGTAAACAGGACTGCCGCTCATCCCGCCCATCACGCCCGTTCGCTCCAATGGCCCGCCCGAAAGCTTAGCCAAAATGGCACTCTGCTTCGGAGTGATGTTCTCCAGCACCCCCAGAATCTCGGCCTGGAACTCCTCGATCTTGTCGCCCGCGAATACAGTCCTGCCCACCCCCTTCATGCCGGGCTTCACTTCGGAAAGGGGCAGGAAATCGCGCTTGCCCGCCTCTGCCCAGCCGCTAGCGATGGCCAGGACGCCCAAGACGACGGCAAGCACGCAGCGAAGCCAGGAAAGGCGGCCACCCGAAGGCGAATCTGCTGTGAAAGCATTTCTCATACTGCTGATCGGAATCCCTTGAATCGAATCGTCGGTTCGGTTCTTTTGGAAGACTGGCACTGAATTGCGGAGCGACGCTCCGGTCGAAAAACAGTATAGCAGAACGGCCAAAACCCGTTTCAATTTTCAAGCTCCGCCACGCCGCCGCGCTATGGCTGTCGAACCTGGCTCCGATATTTTTCGACAAAGCCGCAGGATGGTATTAATCTTCCTGCTGACGCTATGAATCGCTTGTCGTCTCAGCCCACCCTGCCGCTCACCGCCTTCATCCTCGCTGGCGGCCGAAGCCGTCGCATGGGAACAGACAAGGCCTTGCAGGCGTATCTCAACTCGCCTCTGATTCAGTACGCGATCCGGGTTGGCCAGAGCATCTCAGCCGACGTGCGCATTATCGGCGAGCCGGGACGTTATGCGTCTCTAGGTCTGCCCGTCATTCCCGACATTGGCGAATCGCTGGGGCCCCTCAGCGGCATCTACACTGCATTGCAGCATTCCCCCACGCTGTTCAGCGCTGTCATGGCTTGCGACATGCCTCTGATGTCTCCGAGTTTCTTCCAATTGATGATCGGCAGGCTGCCAGGACCCGACGCCGTGGCAATGCGTTTCAGCGACGGAGCGGTGGAACCGCTTTGCAGCATTTACTCGTCGACATGTCTGGCATTTGCCAGCCAGAACTTGGCTAATCGCAAGCTTAAAATCGCCGATTTGCTTTCCCAGGTCGCTGTCGAGTACATCAGCGAAGATGAACTTCATCGTCACGGCCTGACCCGGGAAATCTTCACCAACGTTAACACTCCTGAGGACCTGAACCTCCTGGCATCGTATATCACCGAAGCATAGCGGGCCATGAGCCGGCTTACTCGCTCGGCGCGCGAGGGCGAAGTGGGCGCCCCGCCGCAGAATTTGCGGCAGTTCGCATCTGTTTAGCCTTGGTTGTGCTATAGTGTGGCCCGTTTTGTGGACGGCAAGCTGCGCAGTTTCTCTGACCGCATGAATTTGCTCACGAGGATCATCGCCTCGATCCGCTATCCAGAATCCGCGTTGGGGAAGACCCTCCAGCGCATCGTTCCAGTCATTGTCTTGATGCTCATGGTACTGTTCGGCCTCAGCGGCTTTGCTATCAATAGTTGCGAAAGTACCAGCACTAAGTGGTCTCTGCTGCATACTTAGTCTCAGCAAGTTGGAAGAAAGACAGAATCAGTTGACGAGAGCGCTGACTCGAAAGCAAGATTGAAAACAACGCCGCTTTGAACTCCGCCTTGGTGGCCACAAACCGTTTCGCCAGCCGCGCCTTGGCATGGTTCCAGACCTGTTCGTCCGGGTTGAGTTCCGGAGCGTAGCTGGG
>VFZK01000089.1 GCA_016871215.1 Acidimicrobiia bacterium
TCTGAGTCTGACTTTGTTCGAAAGAAGGCTGATTTTACAGGTACTTTCAGAGATTGAGCCCGCACCTGCTCAGCGGCCTATGAGCAAACAACTGAACCTATTCAACTTATAGTTGGACACTAGTGTATCCGGGTATCCAAAGATGAAATGGCAAGACTTCAATTGAAGCCAGCCGACTTTCACGGCGAGTGGAACTACACGATCACATCCAGAAATCCAGCGGTAACGTAACTCATCACGTCTCGTCATCAAACATAATTGGTGCAGTTTATTAATTTACGTCTCCTAATTGTATGCAATCCAATACGGGATCGCTGGAGAACCTATGGCTTTGACTGAGACCGCGCGTCGCTGGCTGTTGTGGGCAGGTGTGGTCGTACTGATCTTGGGCCTGCGGGTGGGTTGCGTTCTGTACGAGAGGAGCAGACCGTTCCCTCAGAAGGCCGTGGTTCAGAAGCCGATCGACCGCGATCTCCTCGTCGCGATTCCGAAGTTCTACATCGAGGACTACGCTTCGGCGAAACAACACATCGGGAAAACCGTCTGGGTGAAGTTGGGTTACGTAACGAGCTACTTTTCGGACAGCCCGGGAAGCAAGCCTTCCGACCGGCAGATGCAATACTTCCAGCCGCTGGAAAGCCTGACGATCGACGGCCTTGCCGAACGGCCGATGGCTGGTCAAGGCGGAAACAAAGAAATTCTCTTGCGCTTCCGTCGCGAAGGTCAGCCGTGGTTCACTCCGGTTGGCGTCTATGACGCGAGCGAGAAGCGTTACGTCATGCAGCTAGACGAGCTGTTCTACCCGAAGGATCCCCGAACACTGTACGCCCACTGGGACGCGGAGGCGTGGCGCCGCATCGAGCAACACGCCTTGGAACCTGGCATGACTTTCGTCCAGGCAGTCCTCTCGCTTGGTTTTGCCAGGCTGGTGACGACTGAAGCGGGCGGGATCCAGCTTTATGAGTTCACACGAAGACCGGGTGGAGAACCGGGAAGAACTCGAGTCCGGATCCTGGATGGGCGGGTGAAGGAGGTGGTCCGATGAGAGAGCGGAAAGACACAGAGGCGTGGAGAGCGCCTCATTGGCTCGCAGCCCGCGCGTTCTCACGCTGCGGTGGAGCCGGATTCACCACCCGATGAAGCTCTGGATCTCGAAGCACAGCGAAGTACCTGTTTCAGAACAGCTGACCACACAGATTGTGCTGGCCATCAACAGCGGCGAGCTCAGGCCGAACCAGAAGCTGCCCAGCACCCGCGAATTGGCTCGGAGGTTTTCGCTCCATTCCAACACCGTTAATGCTGCCTATCGGGACCTGGCGCGCCGCGGCTGGCTGTACTTCCGCAAAGGAAGCGGCGTGTATGCGCGTGGCTTATCTCCGGATGTGTCGCTCGAGGGCAGGTTGCAGCTCGATCAACTCATCTCGGCGTTCATCCGGATGGCGAGGCAGCAGGGGTTCACATTGGCCGAAATTCGATCTCGCGTGAAAGGCTGGCTCGATTTCCAACCCCCCGATCGCTTCCTGGTGATCGAACCGGACCCTGAGTTGCGAAGGATTCTTCTGGCTGAGATCCACAACGCAACGGGCTTCCCCTTTCAGGGCGCCGGGCGGGAAGCTTGCCAGATCCCAGCCATGTTGTCCGGAGCTGCGGTCGTCGCCATGTACGGTAGGGGCGACGAAATGAAAGCGGCACTTCCAGCCGGCGTCTCTTGCCTCATCCTTCGGTCTCGCTCTGCGCGGGAACTGGACAAAGTTCTCGTTGGTGCCACCTCTGGCCAGACGGTCGCCATCGCCTCCCGTTGGCCTGACTTTCTTCGGTGGGCTCGAACCCTCTTGCTTGCCCGGGGAATGGAAGCGGCGCAGCTCATCTTGTGCGACGCCCGCGAGACACAGTGGAAGAAAGCCTTACGCTCTTGCATGACCGTTGCCGATGTCGTGACGGCTGCCCAAGTGCCGCCGGGCTGCCGCACGCTGCTGCTGCATGTGATTGCCGAATCTTCCCTGCAGGAGTTGCACGCCTTCGTCGATCAGTTTCTTGGAAGTTCCCAAAGATCCTCGACCCGGAGCAACCCGGCGCTCGTCTCTCGAAGCAGGCCAGCCGCCAAACGCACGTAGAATGCTCTCGAGGGCGTGACAGGTGCTGGAATGTGACACTAGAGCAAGTGTCACAAGCCTGGTTGCCAAACCGCTTCGTAGCCGTTATTCTCAGACTCATGAAGAGACGCACACTGATTTCAAGGGTTCTCCTAGCCGGCTTCTTCTTCGTGGTTGATAGCCAGCCCAGCCGATGTCTGCTCGCTCGAGCCAGTACCTTCGAGACGGAAGCGCCTGAGGTTCGACGTCTTCTGGAGAAGGTGGCGGTGACCTACCGAAACTTGGAGCGATATCGGTTCGACTTCACGTTGGCGGCAGAAACCCGCTCGACAACAGGCCGAAGGTCCATGGAAACCCGCGTCGAAATGGCAGCCAGCCGTCCTGGGAAGCTACGCCTGTCGATTGCTGGCGGGCTGGGCGAGTTGCAGGTCTACGCCAACGGAGAGTTCACCTGGGTGTTTGTCCCGCTGCTGAAACAGTACACCCGCCGGCCTGCTGGTGGTGGCAAGGACGCCGTGGAGGGAGGGACGTCGCGTTATGCGGCCATCGCTACGCAGACCGTCGAACAGTTCGAGCGCATTGCCAGAGGGGTGCGCAGCGCCAGAAGAGTGCGGACTGAGAAGCTCGAAGTGGAGGGCACTTCGGCGGAGTGTGTCGTGGTTGAAGTCGAGTTGGAAGAGGAAGAGCCGGGCGAAAGACGAACACGAACCTACTGGATCGACCCGCAACGCAAGTTGGTGCTGAAGGCCGTTCAGTTCGACCAGGATGCCGGCGAGGGTGTGGAGGCTCCAGTGACGGAGGTGACGACGACATTCAGCCGGGCCGAGATTGGAGAAGCAATTCCGGAGGAGGTTTTTGTCTTCACGCCTCCTTCCGACGCCAAAGAGGTCGCCGAGTTTCCCAAGCGGAGGCCGGCAGCGATCGAGGTCGGTTCGGAGGCGGCCGATTTTCAATTGAAAGATCTCGAAGATCGCGAGGTTCAGCTAAGAGATTTAAGAGGCCAGGTCGTGTTGCTGAACTTCTGGGCGAGCTGGTGCGGACCTTGCCGGCTGGAGATGCCGGTCATCGAAAAACTGCACCAGGAGTTTCATGAAAAAGGGCTGCGCGTGTTTGGAGTCAACGACGAGGATATCGACGTCATTCGCGACTACGTTGCCGAGCATGAATACAGCTTTCCAACGCTCGTTGACCCAGAGCAACAAGCCATCACTCTCTACCGCGTACGGGGCATTCCGACGATGGTCGTGATCGATCGCGAAGGCAAGATTGCCCATTATCGCACCGGCCTCAGCCGGGAAGCGGAGTTACGTTCGTGGCTGAAGAAGTCGGGTATCGAGTAAGTCCTCTCATCGTGAAGTGGGATGCGATTTCGCGGCCCACGCGAACGATCTATGACCAATAGAGAATCGATCCGAGGGTTCTGGGCGCTGATTGCAACCCAATTTCAGGGCGCGTTCAGTGACATGACCTATAAGACGTTGCTGGCCCTGGTGGCTATGGGCACAGCCGCGGACGCAGCGCAAGGTGGGGCGCGAGTCTCGGAGATCAACGCGCTCTTCACGATTCCGTTCCTGCTGTTCTCGATGTATGGCGGCTTCCTGGCCGACCGGTTCAGCAAGCGTTTGGTGACGATCTGGACCAAGCTGCTTGAGGTCGTCGTGATGCTGCTGGCTACGGCAGCGTCGTGGATGGGCCACCTGGACTTGGGAATGGCTGCGCTGTTTCTCCTGGGCACGCAAGCCGCCCTGTTTGGCCCCTCGAAGTATGGCATTCTGCCTGAACTGCTGCCTGAGAGAAAGCTCTCCTGGGGAAATGGCATTCTCGAGCTCACGACGTTTCTTTCGATCATTCTCGGAACGGTGGCAGGTGGGCTCATTGCCGAAGGATTTCAGGGGCGTCTCTACCTGGCGGGGTTGCTGTTGATAGGACTGGCTCTAGCTGGTGTGGTCACGAGCCTGGGCATCACTCGAGTGGCGCCTGCGAACGACCACGCCCGCTTCCGCTGGAACTTTGTGGCTGATGTCGTTCGGACGGTGGCGATCGCTCGCAAGGACCGCGTGCTGTGGCTGGCAGTCGTGGGCAGCATCTACTTCTGGTTTCTCGGTCTCCTGATGCAGACGAACATTTTGTTTTTCGGCAGGAACGTCCTCGGAGTGCCTGAGAGTAAGACCAGCTATTTGCTGGCCGCGTTGGCGGTGGGCATCGGCTTCGGCAGCTATGTCGCCGGCAACGTTTCCGGTCGCAAAATCGAGTACGGTTTGATTCCGCTTGGTTCAATCGGTATCTGTGTCCTTCTCTTCCTGTTGGCGATGCCAGGCTGGACCTTTTGGAGTGCGGCTGGGCTGCTGGCCGAGCTCGGTTTTTCGGCTGGGTTCTTCATCGTGCCGTTGAATGCACTGTTGCAGCACCGCCCAGCGCCCGAGGTGAAGGGCTCTGTCATTGCGATGGCAAATCTGATGACGTTCGTCGGCATGCTGGTCGCAACGGGATTCTACTGGGTTCTTGCCACGGCGCTGAAACTGTCGCCTTTGCATGTTTTTCTGGCATCGTCTTTGTTGACGGCAATCGCTACGGTCTATGTCTGCTGGTTACAACCAGAGTCGCTCATGCGGTTGGTGCTCTGGCTGCTGACGCACAGTGTGTATCGTATTCGCATCGTCGGCCGCGAGAACGTTCCGGAAAAAGGCGGCGCCTTGTTCGTCTCGAACCATATGTCGTTCGTGGATGCGTTGCTGCTGATTGCTTCCACCGACCGGCGCATCCGTTTCCTGATGGAAGAAGAGTTGTACGAGCTGCCCTTCATCAAGCCATTCGCCCGGATGATGCGGGTGATCCCGATCTCGACCCGACAGAGCCCGCGAGCTCTGATCCATGCTTTGCGCGACGCAACTCGCAGCATTCAGGAGGGCAGGGTAGTCTGCATCTTCGCCGAAGGGCAAATCACCCGCATCGGACAACTGTTGCCGTTCCGCAAAGGTTTCGAGCGGATCATGAAGAATGTGGAAGCGCCCATCATCCCGGTCAACCTCGACCGGGTGTGGGGGAGCGTGTTCAGCTACAACAAAGGGAAGATTCTTTGGAAGATGCCCCGGTTTTCCTTTCAGCCCATCACGGTATCCTTTGGTGCGCCTATGCCGGGAAAGTCTAGTTCGGATGCGGTCCGACAAGCCGTCCAGGAGTTGGCGACGGATGCCTACGCGTTTCGCAAGCCCGACCAGTCGCAGCTTCAACGCACGTTCATCCGCCGGGTCCGCCGGCATCCCTTTCGATTTGCTGCCGCGGACGGCATGAATCCCAAGGTCAGCTACCTTGGTTTGCTTGTCCGCAGCATCTTTCTAGCCCGGCTTCTGAAGCGACGATGGCAGGGGCAAAAAATGGTCGGCTTGCTGCTGCCGCCTTCCGTTGCCGGAGCCGCCGCGAACATCGGCGCTTTGCTGGCTGGAAGAATTCCGGTGAACCTGAACTACACGGTCTCCCAGCCGGTGTTGGATTCGTGCATCGCCCAATGCCGCATTGGGACCATCGTGACCTCACGCCTGTTTCTGGAAAAAGTGAAGGTGACGGTTCCAGAATCGTTGGTCTTTCTGGAAGACCTGGCCGTGCAGAAGACGCGCGGGCGCTTGCTTGTTGCCTTGTTGCAGGCCCTGTTTCTCCCGGCGGCTTGGCTGCAGAGGAGACTCGGATCGGCGGGCAGCCGAAGCGTCGATGATCTGGCTACAATCATTTTCTCCAGCGGCAGTACTGGCGATCCAAAGGGCGTGATGTTGTCTCACCACAACATCCGCTCGAACCTGGATGGCATGAGCCAGGTGTTCACCGTCCTACGCCAGGACCGCATTCTGGGCATCTTGCCCTTCTTCCACTCTTTCGGGTTTACCGGCACCCTGTGGCTGCCGCTGGTAACCGGCATGGGTGCAGTGTTCCACCCGAATCCGCTCGATGCGCGTGTGATTGGCGCACTGACCGCCAAATATCGCGCGACCATCCTGCTGGCCACACCGACGTTCTTGCAGGGGTACGTGCGGCGCTGCAGCCCGGAAGATTTCGGCAGCTTGCGCTACGTCATGGTTGGTGCTGAAAAACTGAGTGAACGGTTGGGCACCGCCTTCGAGGAGAAGTTCGGTATTCGGCCAATGGAGGGCTACGGCTGTACCGAGTGCTCGCCGATCGTTACGGTAAACGTCCGCGATTTCCGGGCGCCCGGTTTCTACCAGGTGGGCCAAAAGCGCGGACGAATCGGGCATCCGCTGCCCGGCATCAGTGTCCGGATTGTCGACCCAGACACGGGTGCAGCTCTGCCGGTTGGAACTGCCGGACTGTTGCTGGTTAAGGGTCCCAACATCATGCAGGGCTATCTGAACCGGCCTGAGAAGACCGCTGAAGTGCTCAAAGACGGATGGTACGTCACGGGCGACCTGGCCTCGATGGACAGCGATGGATTCCTCACGGTTACCGACCGGCTCTCCCGTTTCAGCAAGATTGGTGGGGAGATGGTGCCGCACGTTAAAGTAGAAGAGGCGCTGCAAAACCTGCTTGGGTCGCCTGAAACCCAGTTTGCGGTCACAGGCATCCCCGATGAGCGAAAGGGAGAGCGGCTGGTGGTGTTGCACACCGTGCCAGAAGAGAAGCTGAAGGAACTCCAGGCGGGGCTGGGCAGTTCTGGCTTGCCAAACCTGTGGGTGCCGCGACCGAATGCATTTTTCAGAGTGGCCAAAATTCCGGTGCTCGGAACCGGGAAGTTAGATCTCCGTGCTATTCGCGAGCAAGCAGTCACGCTGGCGTCCGCTAGCGTGGCGCAATGAAGGTACGGGCTTGCGTGAGCCAGGGAGCGCCGCTGCTCACGGGCTGGCTGCCGATTGAGTCGTGGAGGCGGCAACGGGCGCCGTTCGGCACCGCATTTGTCCGAGTGCCGATCCAACGCTGGCCGTACTGAGGCTCTGCAGTAGATCTGACAAGCCTCCGAATCCCAGGAAACGAGCCTGTCTCCCCGGAGAAGACTGAATCCCAGCTTCAACTGCACGCACCGACCCGCGCCAGAATCAGGCAAACCTCGTTATGCTATCATCCACAGTTGAATGTCTTGCAGTCTGATGCCCAGGAGGCTTGCATGCTTGAGGAACTAAACCGAGAGTTTCAGTCGTTGAAGGTCCGAATCCAAGATATCCGGAGTTATCTTTGACCCGGAGGCGAAGAGCAGGGAACTGAGCCAGATCGAAGAGAGGATCGCCGATCCCCGCTTCTGGAATGACCAGAGCCAATCTCAAACGGTATTGCAACGGCGCCGGCAGCTTGAAAACGATCTGGAATTGGATCGCAAACTGGGAAACGCCGTTGGAGATCTCGAGGCGTTTTTCGAGCTGGCGAACGAAGGCGAGGACGTTGCCAAGGACATCCAGCAGGAGCTCAAACGGCTGGAGCAGGATTTGGGCAGTATCGAAACAGCCACCCTATTGAGTGGCGAAAACGCTCAGTGCAACGCCTTTCTGACGATTCACCCGGGTGCTGGCGGGACGGAGTCGCAAGATTGGGCCGAGATGCTGCTGCGAATGTATTTGAGGTGGGTAGAGCAGCACGGCTACGGTACTGAACTCATCGACTATCAGGCTGGCGAAGAAGCGGGAGTGAAGTCGGTGACGGTCGGCATCAAGGGAGCGAACGCTTATGGATTGCTGACGGCCGAGATTGGTGTGCACCGGTTGGTGCGCATCTCGCCGTTCGATGCCAACAAGCGCCGTCACACGTCTTTTGCTTCCGTATTCGTTTATCCTGAGATCGACGATCAGATCGACATCGTCATCGAGGAGAAGGATCTGCGTATCGACACCTACCGTTCCACTGGCGCAGGCGGCCAGCACATCAACACGACGGATTCGGCGGTCCGGATCACTCACCTGCCGACCGGCATCATCGTTCAGTGCCAAAACGAACGTTCGCAGCACAAGAATCGCTCCACGGCGATGAAAATGCTTCGTTCGCGCTTGTACGAGTTAGAACTCGAGAAGAAACGAGCCGAAAGCAAAGCGATCGAGGATGCGAAGATGGACATCGCCTGGGGCAGCCAGATTCGCTCGTACGTGTTACACCCCTACCGGCTTGCGAAGGACCATCGAACGAAATGCGAAGTCGGCGATGTCGATCGCGTTTTGGACGGAGACCTGGACGCCTTTATCAAGGCCTATCTCGTGTCGCGACGAGACGCGAGCAAGGCGGTGCCCGGAAAGGCGGTCTGACGCTTCAAATCGGCGGGGCCGGACAGGATACTTCGCCGTGAAGTGCGCCGCGGGTTGTTGGGCGGCGTGCTTCGAGGCCGGCGTTACCGCGGTCTTCTTGAAGTTCGCCGTTCTGACCTTGGCTCGAACAGCCCCTTTGCCGGCGGTGTTTGACATTCTTTATTGTCCATGGAGCTGCGAACTCCGGTTCAATATCTCAAAGGCATCGGGCCCAAACGGGCTGAAGACCTTTCCACCCGAAGCATCATTACTGTTGAGGATCTGCTCTACAACCTGCCCTATCGTTACGAAGACCGCTCGCATTTCAAGCAAGTCAAGGAGCTGCGCCCCGGCGAGCGAACCTCGATCCTGGTGGAAGTGCTGACTTCAGGCCTGATCATCACGCGAAAATCCCGGCTCCGCATTTTCGACCTGGCTGCCCGCGACGCCAGCGGCCTGGTGCGCTGCAAGTGGTTTCATTCCGAGTACCTCGACAAGAAGAGAATCTTCCATCCGGGCCAGAAGGTGATTTTCTTTGGCAAGTTTGAGATCGATCCTTACGGGACCGGCAACCTCCAAGTCATCAATCCGGAGTTTGAGATTCTCGACGACGAAAGTCTGCAGGGTGGTTCGCTGGAAATGGGGCGAATCGTTCCGGTCTACGAAGCGATCAAGGGCTGTAGCTCGCGTGTGCTTCGGCGCATCATGCACCACGTTCTGCAAGAGCTGCCTCCGTTGCCTGAGTCGTTGCCTGAACCAGTGGTGTCGCGGCTCCACTTGTCCGACCTTCGCCTTGCCTTCCAGGAGGCTCACTTCCCTCCTGCTTCGGTCACGATGGAGGAGCTGAACGCGGCCCGGTCTTCTGGTTTGAGGCGGTTGATTTTCGAAGAGTTTTTCTTTTTGGAAGTGGGGATGGCGCTAAAGCGACGCAAACAACGCTCGGCGCCAGGCATTCCGTTTGAGACGGGTTTGCATGTCCGCGAGGCGCTGAAGAAGATTCTGCCGTTTCACCCGACGGCGGCCCAGAAGCGGGTGCTGAAGGAAATCGTGGAAGACCTTTGCCGTCCAGTGCCGATGAACCGCTTGCTGCAAGGCGACGTAGGCAGCGGCAAGACGATTGTCGCTTTGGAAGCGGCCACGGTGGCGATCGAAAACGGATGCCAGGCCGGATTCCTTGCCCCGACAGAGATCCTGGCCGAACAGCATTTCTTTAACACGCAGCGGATCTTTGCGCGCACCGGCTATCGCGTGGCGTTGCTCAAGAGCGGATTGAAAAAGGCCGAACGGCAAGAGCTGCTGGAGCGATTGGCCAGTGGGGGTATCCAGCTGCTCATCGGTACTCATGCAGTGTTGGAAGCCGATGTCGGGTTCCGGAAGTTGGGATTGGTGATCATCGACGAGCAACATCGATTCGGTGTGATGCAACGCTTGAACATGATGAAGAAAGGGGCCTGGCCGCACACGCTCGTGATGACGGCAACGCCCATTCCAAGAACTCTGGCAATGACTCTGTATGGCGATCTGGACGTGTCTGTCATCGACGAGCTGCCGCCCTGCCGGATTCCGATCGCAACCCGGAATCTGTCGGAAACCGAGCGGCTCTCGGCGTATCAGTTTATTCGTGACCAGGTGCGGCAAGGCCGGCAGGCTTACGTCGTGTGCCCGCTGGTGGAGGAGTCTGAAAAGATGGACCTGAGGGCGGCACAGGAAACCTACGAGCAACTGTCGCGAAAAATCTTTCCCGACTTGCGGCTGGGGTTGCTACATGGCCGTCTCAAGTCCGTCGAGAAAGAAGAGGTGATGGCACGGTTCGCAGCTAACGAGCTTCAGATTCTCGTGGCAACGACGGTTGTCGAAGTCGGCGTTGACGTGCCGAACGCCAGCACCATGATGATCGAACATGCGGAGCGATTCGGCTTGGCCCAGCTCCACCAGCTGCGCGGACGCATCGGTCGCGGCAATAGCCAGTCGAGCTGCCTGTTGATGCACGGCAAGAAGCTCACGGATGACGCGGAGGCAAGGCTTCAGTGCCTGCTGGAGACGACAAATGGATTCAAGATTGCCGAAAAGGATCTGGAGATCCGGGGGCCGGGAGAGTTTTTTGGAACCAAGCAATCCGGCTTGCCAGCGCTGCGGGCAGCCAACTTGATTCGTGACCGTGAGGTTCTGGAGTTGGCCCGAGGGGAAGCGCTGAATTACGTGGAGCATCCTCCTTCAGACAGAGAGTTTCAGCATCTGCTGGAGCATTTGAAGTCGAACTGGCAACGCCGCTATGGCCTCGCGGCCGTTGGATAGATCCGGCTGGCCTTGTCGCGTGAGCGAGGGCTTGAGCGTCTGAAGCTTCCACAAATCAGCATCCCGTCCAGGGCCCTGTGTCGAATGGTGCGAGTCATCGCAGGACAATTCAAAAGCCGGAAGCTGAAGACCCTTGACGGGAGAGCAACACGCCCAACGTCGGACCGTCTTAAGGAAACACTGTTCAACTTACTGCAGGATCGAATCGAAGGCGCGGTTTTCCTGGATTGCTTTGCCGGCAGTGGCAGCATTGGCATCGAAGCCTTGAGCCGCGGAGCTGCGATGGTGGTGTTCGTCGAGGCGCTGCCCGGCGCCGTGCAGACCATCCGGCAAAATCTGGCGCTGCTTGGAGAGACCGCCCGGGAACGCAGCCGCGTTGTGAGCCGGAAGGCAGACGCCGGACTGATGTGCTTGGAGCGGTCGCGCCTGAAGTTTGATATAGTCTTTGTCGATCCTCCGTACGCCGACGCAGAGCAGTATCCCAGCGTGTTCCAGCAGCTTCAACAGCGTGAGTTATTGAATGACGAAGCGCTGGTTGTTGCCGAGCACTCCAAGTTTCAAGCGTTGGCGACGCGAGTGGGTCATCTTGAACGTCGACGGGAACTCCGGCAGGGCGACTCTGTGTTGAGCCTCTTTCATTTCAAGGCCTGAGAACGTATGCGCAAAACAGTGGCGATTTATCCGGGCTCGTTCGATCCGGTCACCAATGGACACCTCGACATCATCCAGCGTGGTGCCAAGCTGTTCGATGAAGTGATTGTTGCGGTTCTGGTCAACTCCGAAAAGGCGCCGCTGTTCACTGCCGAGGAACGCGTGAATATGATTCGTGCCATCCTGGCGGAGCAGCGCTTGGCTGTGCGCGTCGATACTTTCGACGGACTGCTGGTGACCTACGCACAGAAACAGAATGCGCAAGTGATTGTGCGTGGTATTCGGGCCGTCTCAGACTATGAGTATGAATTGCAGATGGCTCTGATGAATCGAAGGCTCGCGCCCGGCATTGAAACCGTTTTCATGATGCCCTCAGAGGCATACAGCTTTCTGAGCTCGAGGTTGGTTCGAGAGGTGTTTACCCTGGGCGGATCTGTAGAGGGCTTGGTCCCGCGGCTGGTGGAGGAGATGCTGCGCTGCAAGATCGAAGGCCGTGGCGGCGCTGGCGAGTAGCCCGACTGCCCGCAAAGAACAGCCAGGCACCTCAGCGGGTCCCCGCGGTTTGCGGTGGCATTCAGTGAATCTTTTTTGACGGACTTGCCTTCTTCATCCGGTAGGTAAGCATTCCCAGAGACCGGTTCAAGATGTGGTCTCGAGACAGGAATGAAAGGGTGGGCCTGCGGCGGGTCCCCAGGCGCTTCAGTTCCATGCGCAGCAAGGCATTGCCCTTGTCGAAGTTCATCCCCTCAACCAAAGCCTCCAAGGCCTTCTTCCGTTGCCCGGCCTTCGTGTAAACCTTGCTGAGATTCACGTAGAACTCGGGTTCGTAAGCAGCACGGACAATCGCGCCGCGGCAAAAGTTGATCGCATCCTGAAGGTTCTCTCCAGCCAGAGCCAAGATGAGGCCGTAGTATGAGAGATGCCTGGGATTATCAGGATCCATCTTGAAGGCACGCCGGAAGGCATTGGCGGCCTCAGGAATCCGGCTCTTGTGAAGATAATCCAGCCCCTGCAAGAAAACTTCTTTCGTGAGATCAGGGTTCATCCCCAGCCTCCGATTGCCAATTGAGGTTAGAGAGTTCGGGTGGAAACTAGCACGACTTCAGACGGGATGGCAAGAACAGCGGCGCCCTTCTCTGGCGAAACTGCGACAAGCCGGGTCAGGCTTGCCGTTCGAGAAGCTGGCCGGCAAGCTCGGTAAGGAACCAGGCGGCGCCGCCCAGCGGAGAGAGAGCACTCTTGGTTTCGTCTACCTGCTGGCGGGCGTAGCTGCGAGCTCGATCGACACCCAAGAGTTCCGGAAAGGTGACTTTGTCAAGAGACGCGTCCGAGTGGACTGCCTTGCCCATGGTTTTGGCGTCGCCCATGACGTTCAAAATGTCATCGGTGATCTGAAAAGCCAAGCCTAACGCTCGGCCGTAACGGGAGAAAACGTTCAAGACCTCATCTCCGGCCCCGGCGATGATGGCGCCGCATTCGAGCGCGACTTGGATCAAACGGCCAGTTTTCAGCCGGCAGGTCGACACCAGTGTTTCCAGACGGCGATCCTGGGAGAATCGGTTGACGTCCATCGCCTGTCCTCCCACCAAACCGACCGACCCGGCTGCGCTTGCAATCCGACGAGCCAAGAGGCCCAAAGTTTCTTGCGAGACAGATCCATCCGTGCCGCGGCCCAAGAAGCATTCGAAAGCCAGTGTCAACAGGGCGTCGCCAGCGAGCACCGCCATGGCTTCTCCATAAACCTTGTGATTCGTGGGCTGGCCGCGGCGCAAGTCGTCGTCGTCCATGCAAGGCAGATCGTCATGAATCAGCGAGTAGGTGTGCATCAGCTCCAGGCCGCAGGCGACGGGATAAATCGCCTCTCCGCGCCCCCCGCAAATCTCGTAGGCGGCCAGCGCCAGAACGGGCCGAAGGCGCTTGCCGCCCGCAAAAACGCTGTAGCGCATCGATTGGTGGAGAATGGCGGGCTCTTCCTCTGGGCCTGGCATCAGACGTTCAAGCCATGTGTCGATCAGAGTCTTTTTTTCCAGCAGGCAGGCTTCGAAACGGGCAGACGGCATGACGCGGGTTGGGCTGGAAGATGTAAAATGCAGAGAACCGCGCCAGCTCGTGGCTCTACCCCGAAGAGTATACTTTAGGGTCTCAGCGAACCTAGGAGGAAAATCGTGAACGCTCCAATACAAGTCCGTCGGGCAACGGTGCGCGACGCCGACGCATGGCTATCGCTCGTCGATGCCCTCGCTGACTACGAGAAACTGAACCGTCCTGGCGCCGAGGCCCGGCAGCGCCTAGTGGCTGATGCCTTCGGCGAGCGACCTCGCGTGGAAGTGGTGTTGGCTGAGGCCGGAGGGAGTGTCGTTGGTTACGCCATCATTCTGTTCACCTACTCATCGTTTCTGGCTCTGCCCACGTTGTATCTGGAAGATCTGTTTGTCTTGGAGAGGCATCGCGGGCAGGGGGCTGGCTACCAGCTCTTTCTCTATTGCGTCGAGGAGGCGCATCGACGCGGTTGTGGCCGAATGGAGTGGCAGGTACTCGACTGGAACCGCCCGGCCATCGAGTTCTATGAGAAGCTTGGAGGCCGGCAGATGAAGGAGTGGCTGCCGTACCGGATGGTTCGCTCCGACATGGAGTCTGTGCTGTGCAAGATGAGAGCTGGAAAGGCTTCGGGATAGCGCAGGCTTCGGATGCTGGGTTCTGGAAACAGAAGTGCACTTCAGAGGCTTCTCTGCAGCGCTGGCGAATGCGGCTGCTGTTCGAAGAAGGGTTTTTGCCCGGCGGTTGCATTTGTGCCCGCCCAGCGCGAGGGGCTGGACCGCACAATACATCCGTAATCGGCAGCGTTTCTCGCGGAAAGGAAGTGTCCGATGGTGCTGAAGTTGTTGGCGGGTTCGTCAGGGAAAAACAGGCTGGGGAACACAAAACCGTCCAAGAGAATCCCTCTTCGAATTCGATTCAAGGTCAGTGGAAGGGACGAAAATGGGTTCGTCTTCGAAGAGTACGCGGAAAGTGTCGACGTCAGTACGGGGGGTGGATGCCTTGTCTTCTCGAAAGACATCAAGAAAGGAGAGAATTTGAGACTCTTGGGGCCCGAAGGGCAGTGTTTTCCTGGTCGACGTTCGCTGGTTTCGCTATGACGTGCGAAAGAATGTCCGCTACTTCGGATTCCAACTGCTGAGTCCTGAAGCTCCGTGGGTTCTACTCAACGGGTGAGCCAGCCGTCTTTCTCGCCCGGTCTCGCCAGCCTATCCCCATTTGTCCAGTTCGTTTCTGTAGCAAAGTTCCAAAAAGCCACCAAGCTGCGATCCACGACGTCTTCCAGAACGGAAATAAGGTCTGGCCTGGCCTTGGGAGTCTCGCGACAAAGTTCAGACTTTAGCGAGAGGGAATCCGGCCGGCGACCTTGGCCCTAACTAGTTTCTGTCGCGAAACGGTTGAAAGTGGCACTGGGAGGCTGGGGGGAGCCTCGGCAAGTTGCGATTATCAGGGTGGGAGTGTGGAAGAATCTAGAGCAAAGGGAAACCAGCAGGCAGACGGCGTTGCCCGCAGACACGTGGGCACAGTAGGGAGGAAGGAAGGTTTCAAGACGGGAGATTAGGCGGCGACAGGGTGTGGCGGTTTGTGTTTGGCGTGCAAGAGTTGGGCAATGCGGAGGAGGTTGTTGGCGAGCACCGCGGCGCCGACAAACAGCTCAA
>VFZK01000090.1 GCA_016871215.1 Acidimicrobiia bacterium
CAGCACGGGTCAGCAGAGCGTCTGCATGGCCACCACGAGTCCTGGGGCTTTGATGGAACTTTGGAACAGCAGTGGCATCGCGAACGGACGCTGTGGCATACTCGCTTCACTTCCAGATAACGTTAAATTCCAGGAGGAGCGCGGTCACGATGAGCACGAGCTTTTCAGGATTTTCGCCCGAAGCGCTCAAGTTTCTGAGCCAATTGAAACGCCAGAACAACCGCCCCTGGTTTCTGAAGAACAAAGAAACCTATGAGCGAGAGATCAAGGGACCGACGGTTTCGTTGGTTCAGGCAGTCAACGCCGAGTTCCGCAGCTGGGCGCCTGAGCTGGTCACAGAGCCGAAGAGAGCCATCTACCGAATCTATCGCGACGTCCGATTCAGTCCGGACAAATCACCCTACAAGACCCACACCGCTGCGCTGTTCGCGCCGAGAGGACTCGAGAAACACGCGTGTGCGGGTTTCTACTTTCACCTTGCGCCCAACGAGCTGCTGATCGCCGCTGGCGCCTATATGCCTGGGCCCAAGGAACTGCTCGCCATTCGCAATCACATCGCATCCAACTCGGCAGCGCTGAGGAAGATCCTCGCGAACCCGCAGCTGATGGCGCTCGGTGGACTTCAGGGTGACCGACTGATGAGGGTACCCAAAGGGTTTTCGCCGGACCACCCCACTGCCGACCTGATTCGTTACAAGCAGTTCCTGGTCTGGGTGCAACATGCGCCGGAGAAGGCCATCGGAGGAGAACTACTGCCCTTGCTGCTTCACACGTTCCGCACGATGCTGCCCTTGGTGCGCTTTCTCAATGCGCCGCTCAAGCCCGCGAAGAAGGAAATAATGTCGTGACCTGCCCACAAGAGCCCGATTAGCCCTGATCGAGGCGCTGCACCGCACTGCTGCCAAGAAAAGCGCAGAAGCCGGCAAAGCCATCGAAAACTTCGATCTGCCGGAGCGCGGGTCAATCTGGCTCGCGCTTGCCAGTGATCTATCTAGAATTACTATGTTAAGTCTTGCCCCGATACTTTGGGTGGCGCACACATGGCGCAGTATGTGTGCGTACGGTACGCATACATCGCAAAAAGCACGATGTATGCGCCACCCGAAGAGACTTAACAAAGTAATACTAGAAACACTCTTGAATCTCTAGCTCTGGCCAGTTTCTTTTGCGAGTGGTTGCGTGATTTCCCCGTAGAGATCGGGCCGCCGGTCGTTGAAACGATGGATCTCATGCTTTCCGGGTACCCGCACGATGCGCTTATTCCGGGCTCTGGATGGCTCGATTTCCGCGTAGATGACTTCTTCCCGATCGACGCTCGCCTGGGCGAGTGTTCTACCGGTCACGTCCACGATCCGGCTGCGCCCGATGAAACGGAACCCGCGTTCCTGCCCGACGCGGTTCACCGCAACAGAGAAAATGTGGTTCTCGAGGCTGCGGGCATTCACCAGATACTCGGCAAATTCTTCGGCTCCGGTAGGCCAGTTGGTGGGCAACACGACCAGATCGGCGCCGCGCAACGCCATCACTCTGGAGCTTTCGGGGAAACAGCCGTCATAACAAATGTTGAGGCCGATGTGTGCCATGGCTGTCTCGCAAACCGGAAAGCCAAGATTTCCGGGTTGAACGAACTTGTCCACGCCCAGGCTAGGAAGATGGATTTTCCGATACCTCCCTGCCATCCCACTGGGGCCAGCCAACACCGCAGCGTTGTAGAGATCGCCACCATCCCGTTCGAGCAAACCGAAAACAGCCAGCACATCGTGCTTCGAGCAAGCAGACACCACGGCGGCGGTTGCCGGACCGGGAATAGACTCTGCGAACGGCAACGCCTCTTCACGGCTCTCGAAACAGTAGCCGCTCAGCGAACACTCTGGGAAAACAACGAGCTGCGCACCTTGCGCTGAGGCCTCTTCCAGGTGGTGCAGAATGAGTGCCAGATTGGCATCGTTCTGCATCAGGCTTGGGTTCATCTGTACACCGGCAATCTTCAGTTTCGCGGTCACGGCGGCCTCCCGATTCGATGTGGGCGGGCAGTATCCTTCAGGCAAGGCAAGAAATCAACCTTGGGGTCCAGGTGGGCAGCGTGGGTCGAAGTCGGATTCTGGTCGCCGTCCGGAGGCCGGCTCCCCCATTCAAATGTCCAATCTCCAGAGCTCTTGAAGGGCTGAGAACGGGAGCGTGGATGGTCAGCTCCAATGAACCCGGATTCGCGTCCACCGTATCCCGAAGATCCCTCCCTCCTTGCACCAGTGGACGGCCAGCAAGGTGTTCTCGTCGAGGCGAAGCGCGGAAGGCAGCCCAAACTGAAAGGAATCGAATTCGTCGATACCGGAAGCCACCGAAGGATCCCGCTGCCTCGACGCAGCCGCATCCCACAGCGTCCCTTCGAATTCGACATTCCAGCGATCTTCGTTGAAACGCACCAGGCACATCTGAACGCCTTGCTGGCCGTATCTGCGGTTGTAGACGACCAGAAGCCGGTCTCCACCCAACCAGACCGGTGTCATTGTCTGCCCTCGGATACCCGTAGGCTTCGGATGCCCCCAATGGTGCCCGCCGTCGAAGGACAACGCAAAGTGGTCTTCTTGGTCGACGTAATCTCCCATGCGCACCGTCCAGGCGGCAGCCATGAGTGTCCCAGGTTCGAGCTCAGTGACCTTCTGCTCAAAGTAACCATTGATCCCGTTCGGATCTTTCATCACGGTAATCGTTTCCGGCCAAGTCTTCCCTTCGTCATCGGAAACGAACACGACCACTCGCTCGCCCAACTTCTTGGCATCGCACAACGTTGCAGCCGGAGCGAGCCAGCGGCCATCGACAAGTACCACGACCGGGTTCGAAACCTCGAACGGTCCCGCCACGCCCGCAGGGATAACCCGTGGCGGGGACCAACTGAGCCCCCCGTCCGCGGAAACACAGAAGACCGGCTCTCGCTTGACCTCGTGGCCGAACTTCTTCACCGCCGCCTCAGGATAGCACTGGCCCCCGTAGGCGATGACTGCGCCGTGGCGCGTTCGGCTGAGCCGGAGGCTGTTGGTGGTGTGAGGGTCCTTCCCGGGCGGCAGGATCGTTGACTGCCAGGTCCAGCTGTCACCGTTGTCTGTGGAGCGCGCGCAGTCGGTGCCGCCGGTGGCGTTAGGACCTCCGCCGACGCTGAAGCCGGCGAGCAGATCCCCATTGTCCAGTCTGATAAGAGTTGGGAAAGCAGAATCGTGCCGGTCGATCAGACCTGTACCAAGAATTTCGATCTTTGGCATGATGATGAAATGACCTCGCTTTTGGAATCGGCAACAGAGGAACGTCGGCACTCCAGCGTGACAGCTCTGGGAAATTTTCGTTTACACGGGTGAGAGTCTATATTAGAAACTGAAACCCGCGCCACGCGATTCATTGCCCGTCATGCTGACGGCCGGCCGAAACCTTTTCATCGTTTCGCTCACAACCCACCTCGAGAGGAGACGCGATTGAACCGTTATCGACATCACTCGAACCGTGTCCTGGTTTTGCTATTGGCGTTTGGCACCTGGGCTGCTTCGACTCCGACCCTGATCGCGCAGCAACCCGCTTCTACACCGGGCGCGCTTCCCTTCCGGACGGCGGTCCAAGCCGGTCAGACGCTTTACCTTTCTGGACAGATCAACATCGACCCGGCAACGGGCAAGCTGGTCGACGGTGTCGAAGCCGGCACACGCCAGGCCATGCTTAATCTTAAGCGCGAATTAGACGCCCGGAAATTCAAGCTTTCCGACGTGGTGGCCACGCATGTCTGGCTGACGGATCTCGCCCAGATGCCCCAAATGAACAAGGCCTATCGCTCCTTTTTTGAGGACTCGATCCTACCGACTCGCACAACGGTCGGGGTCTCGGCCTTGGCGAAGGGAGCCGTCGTCGAAATTGCGATGGTAGCAGTGCGCGGCAAGAAAACCTACATCTACCCTGAAGGGGTCGAGCGCGGAAAAGCGCCCTTCAGTCCTGGAATTCTGGTCGATGGGGTTCTCTACGTTTCCGGGCAGGCGGGCGTCGACACTTCGGGCGCGAAGCTCATCGACGGCGACTTTTCGGCACAGGTAGATCAAACGCTGAAAAACGTCACCCGAATTCTCAGGGCAGCGAACATGGACTTCAGCAACGTGGCATTAGCGGAAGTCTACCTGACCGATGTCGGCAATTTCGAAGCGCTGAACAAAGTGTATGTTCCCTACACGCGCGAGCCGAGACCTGCCAGAGTGCCCGTCGGTGTCGCGGCTCTGCCCCTGAGATCACCGATCGAAATCACGGTCGTCGCACACTGCAAACCTGGACGTTCAGTCCTTCCGGCAGGAATGGATCCCAGTGGCAATTACAGCCGCGGCCTGCTGGCCGATGGCCGCATTTACCTGGCTGGTGTCTTCAGCAGGCAAGGGAGCACTCAGGATCAAGTGCGAGACTGCCTCGGAAGAATCCAGAAGATCGTGGCGGCGGGAGGTCTCAACCTCAGGCAGGCGGTCGAAGCCAGAGTCTATCTCACCGATCTGAACGACTACGATGCCATGAACGCAGCGTACCGGGAGTTTTTCGCTGAGAATCCCCCAACGCGGGCCACGGTCGTGGTCCCTCAGCTGCCAGGCAACAACCGGATCGGTATGACGTTTGTCGCGGCACAGTCGGCGCGTTGAAGCCCGCGAAGGAAGCGAGCAGCCGCGGCTTGGCGTCGCCTGGCCGCAAAACAGCCACGAAAGGCACACGACGATGAAGCGAGTGGTCACTGGCGGAATCTCCCACGAAACCAGCACGTTCACGACCGTGCCGACCACGCTGCAGAGCTACCGGGAGCGCTTCCTGCTTCGCGGCCCGGAGATTCTGAAAGTGATGCGGGGAACCAACACGACGCTGGGCGGCTACATCGACGGCGCCGAAAAGCATGGTTTTGAGCTGATCCCCACGCTGTTGGCCGAAGCGCATACCAGCGCACCCACGCCCCGAGCCGTGTTCGACGGCCTGGTGGGAGAACTCCTGGATGGAATCCGGGCAGCCGGACCGATCGACGGCGTGCTGCTGGAACTGCATGGGTCCATGTGTGCCGGAGATCTCGATGGCTCCGACGCAGTGCCCGATGCCGAAGGCCACGTGCTGGCCGAGATCCGCAGACTCGTGGGCCCCGGCGTTCCGATTCTTGCTGAGCTCGACATTCACTCGAATGTGTCGCCGCTCATGGTGCAGATGGCCGATGTCTTGATCGGCCGCGAGACCTATCCCGAGGTTGACATGGCGGAACGCGCGCGCGAGTGTGCGGACGTGCTGTCGCGCATCTGGAAAGACAGGCTGCGGCCCACCATGGCTCTGCATCAGATCCCGATGGTTTGGGGAATGAATCAGGTCACAAACCATTCTCCCATGAAGGAAGCGATGGCTGAACTTCATCGAATCGAGGCACAACCGGGCGTTGTTTGTGCTTCCATTGCCACTTGCTACTTCGTGGCCGACGTCCCAGATATGGGAGCATCGGTCTATGTGGTCACCGATAACGATCTGGCGGCCGCTCAGCGCTACGCCGACGAGTTGGGCGCCTGGTGTTACCAGCGCCGCGCCGATTGGCATTTTCACATGCCACGCACGCGTGACGCGTTGGCTCAAGCGCTGGCCGCCGGGCGGTATCCCGTCATCTTTGCCGACCTGCAAGACAACACCGGTGGCGGCTCTCCCGGGGACAGCACCGGAATGCTCCGCACCTTTGTCGATGCAGGACTCAGAGACGCTTGCGTTCTCAACATCACAGACCCGGACGCCGTCCGCCAGTGCCAGGCGGCCGGCGTGGGAGGCCAGCTTACTCTGGACGTCGGTGGCAAGTCGTCCCCGCTGCAAGGGCAACCCGTGCGGATGACAGCGCGCGTGTTAGCTCTCTCCGACGGGAAATTTCGCTATGATGGGCCCATTTACGCCGGCCTGGAGCGCAGTTTGGGACCTTCGGCGCATATTGAGCAGAACGGCATCCACGTCTTGCTGACGACGCATCGGGAACAGCCCTACGACACAGCCTTCGCCCGCACGCTGGGACTCGACCCACGCCAGATGCGATTCATCGGAGTCAAGTCGGCCGCGCACTTCCGCGCCGGCTTCGAATCTTGGGCGGGCGCAATCTATGTCGTTTCGGAACCCAGCGTTCACGATCTCCGCAACCTCACCTTCAAGCGGCTGAAGCGCCAATTGTATTCGTTCAGTGATGCGAAATGACCGATTTGTTCGCCGCTTGCGGACGGCTGACAACCACGTCTTTGTAGAGCGCATCGACCCTGTGAGTACTACATGTCTGGTCGACCTAATGAGGTGGAGCACTTCTCCGCAACCAGGCTTTGAAATGCCAGGCACGACGCACAGAATCACGACTCACGGTAAAGAGCAGAACTGCGCATCTCGCTTCCTGCGACCCGCAGTCGCACGGCCGGTCCTCGAACACAGGTCCAAGAAAGGAGGCTCACCTTTTCCTTCCCGAATCGTGAGTCATTTCATAACCGCTCATTGCTGCTCAGCTTGTCTGGCTCTTCTGTTGCTGCTTCCAACCTTGCTGTTCAGCCAGGAGCGGTTACAAGAAATGGACTACTGGCCAACGCATGGTTGGCGCCCGGGCAAGCCTGCTGCGTTCGGTTTGAGCCAACCCCGTCTGGCCGAGGCTAGGACTTTCTCGGAAGACAAAGCCACGGATGCGTTGCTGGTCATTCGCCACGGTTACATCGTTGCGGAGTGGTACTTCGAAGGGTATAAGCGAGGCCAACTGCACGAGTCCACATCCATGGCGAAGAGCGTCACCAGCATTCTCGTCGGTATTGCGTTGGACGAAGGCAAGATCCGAAGCGTTGGCCAGCCTGCAGCTGAGTACTTTCCTGAATGGCTTCAGGCCGCGGATCCCCATAACAGAATCTCTATTGTCCACCTGCTCTCCATGACCTCTGGGCTCCATTGGGACTCCCAAGAAGACACCCAACGCATGAAGGCAGGCTCGAACTGGTTGTCTTATGCACTGGAGAGACCGGTCGCGGTTTCTCCAGGAACCCGCTGGTTGTATTCCAACGGTGACGCGACTTTGCTGTCGGGAATCGTTCGCAAGGCGACGGGGGCATCGCTGTTCGACTACGGGCGTGAAAAGCTGTTTCGCCCGCTAAATTTGCGGAGAATAAAGTGGGGTCATGACGGCTCCGGAACGACCGATGGAGGATCGGGAATCGAAGCCACTGCCCGCGATTACTCGAAGATCGGCCTGCTCTATCTGAAGCGAGGGCGATGGGAAAAACAGCAGATTGTTTCAGAGAGTTGGGTGAACCTGTCAACCCGCACGAGCCCTGTTGCGAAAGATTACGCCTATCTGTGGTGGAGATTCCCCGAGGGGCCGCCTGCACTTGAGAATGCTTTTTACGCGCACGGGGCCCGCGGACAGTATCTGCTGGTCATTCCGAAGTTGGATATGGTGGTCACGAGGTTGGGGCGAAGTTCGCCGGAGGTGAACCGAAAGTACTTCCCGCGCTTGGTCGAACTGATCCTGCAGTCAGTTGAAAAAGGATCGGCTGCGGTGGTATTGCCCCGCTAAACCCGTGGGTGATTCTCTACTCCGCAAGCAAGGCTATCCAGCAAACCGACGGTGGGAGAACCAGCCACACGCGACGCCCGGCAGAGCGCACATCCTGGCGCCCTCTGACGGGAAGTTCCGCTACGACGGACCGATGTACGCCAGCCTGGAGCGTAGTTTGGGACCTTCGGCGCATATCGAGCAGAACAGCATCCACGTTCTGCTGACGACGCATCGGGAACAGCCCTACGACACAGCCTGCGCCCGCACGCTGGGACTCGACCCGCGCCAGATGCGATTCATCGGAGTCAAGTCGGCCCCGCACTTCCGCGCCGGCTTCGAACCGTGGGCAGGCGCGATCTATGTCGTTTCGGAACCCAGCGTTCACGATCTCCGCAACCTCACCTTCAGGCGGCTGAAGCGCCAGTTGTATTCCTTCCCCGAAGCGAATCGATGGTGAAATCTGCGGTTGAGCCACAGACTGAAAGGCCGTGCCATGGGCGTCTTGCCCATGGTAGTTTGCCCCTGCGCTTCACTCCCAACCCATCGCTCCCGGTCAAACGATCGATAGGGGTAGGGAGAGCATACGGCTCCCCCTCCCTCCGAACCGTACAGGAAATGTAGCAACTCCAGGGAAGCACGCACGTGCTTCCGACCAAAGCCATCGTGAAGTGAAGCTTTGAAGTATTGAAGTATCCAGGGGTTGCGCTGGCCGCGGCCTAGGGCTAGACTGTGACTATTCGGAGGCGCGATCTATTCCCCACCCATCGCCGCGCCATGAAACGTCGCCTGCACCTCTGCCCGAAGCTCCAATCGTTCGTCCTCGGGTACACGTGTCTCTTGTTGGCACTCGTTTCACTCTGGAAGCAGCCGCTCCTGGCCCAAACAGCGGGCACCATCACCGGCAGGGTTCACGATCGCTCAGGAGCCGTCCTGGAGGGCGTGCGAATTACTGCGATTGGACTGGACCAAGGGCGGACCCGTGTGGCCGCCAGTGATCGAGACGGACGGTTCGTTTTGCCCGGACTCCCTGCCGGAAGGTATGAAGTACGCGCTGAGCTGGATGGATTTCGTCCAGTCATTCACCGGGACCTTCGGCTCGAAGTGGGTGGAACCTCGATCCTCGACCTGTTCATGGAACTGGGCGAAGTGCACCTGGTACTGAATGTCGAAGGCCGCTCTTCCTTGGTGAACGCCCGAACTCCCGAATTGAGCTACCTGGTCAGCGAGGACGCCATCAAAGACCTGCCCTTGAATGGCCGCAACTACACCGACCTGGCCTACCTCCAGCCCGCCGTCGTCCCCTATCCGCATCGCGACGGTGGCTCCGTGGTCGCCCATGGTTTGGGAATGAGTGTGAACGGACAGGATCCCCGTTCGAATGTCTATTTGCTGGATGGCACGACACAAAACGACTTCACCAACGGCCCGGCCGGCAGCGCAGCCGGCACCGCTCTGGGCATGGAGACCATCCGCGAGTTTCGGATTGAGGTGAACGCTTACAGCGCCGAGTTCGGTCGAAACTCCGGCGGCCAAGTGAACGCCATCAGCAAGTCGGGTGGGAACCAGGCACACGGCAGCCTCTACCAGTACCATCGCAATGACAACCTGGATGCGCGCAACTTCTTCGATCCTTCCGACAATCCGGAGTTCAAGCGCAACCAGTTCGGAGGCAGTTTCGGGGGGCCCCTACAGAAAGAGAAGACCTTCTTCTTTGCCGGTTATGAGGCGCTGCGCGAACGATTGGGACGCACCATCTTCACCATCGTGCCAGAAGACAATCCTCGCCAAGGTTTTCTGCCGGATGCAACCCGGCCCGGCCAATTCGTCAACGTCGGAGTCAATGACGCCGTGCGGCCTTACCTGGAAGCGTTTCCGGTGGCCAATGGACCTGCTCGCGGCGACGGACTGGCCGATCACACGTTCGGGTTCAGACAGGTTCTCAACCAGCACTTCTTCCAAACACGCATCGACCGCAACGTGAGAGCCTACGACCAGATGTTCCTTCGCTACACGTTCGACGATGCAGGACAACGGCTGCCGACAGACTACCCGCAGTTTCCGAGGTCATTCCTTTCCCGGAATCAATTCCTGACAGCCGAGTATCGGCACGTGGCGTCCCCCCGGCTTCTCAACACGGTCCGGCTGGGGTTCAGCCGGACGCGCATTGGCCAGGACGTAGAGGCCAATCTGCGTTCGCCGCTTGCACCGTTTGTCCCGGGGCAGAGCCTAGTGGGCAATATCGACATCGGAGGAATGCCGCGCTTCGGTCCTCAAACGTCGGTGAACGTGAAGTTGACTCAGAACGTCTTCGGTTTGGAAGACAGCCTGGTCTACATACGAGAAAAACATTCGCTCAAACTCGGAGGGTTGGCCGAACGCTACCAGGACAACATGGTCAATCCCACCTTTTCGCTCGGCATCTATACTTTCGGCGGCATTCGTGATTTTCTCCAAAATCGCCCACAACGCTTTCTTGGCTTGCCTCCCAACGGCGCATTGGATCGGTATTGGCGCTTTACTTTGCTGGGTGTCTACGTCCAAGACGATTACCAGCTCGCCTCAAGCTTCAATCTCAGCCTCGGTTTGCGATACGAGTTCGCCACAATGCCGAGGGACCTGTATGGCCGCGATTCTGCCCTCATGAATCTCGCCGACGCCGTGCCCACCGTTGGCCAGCTGTACCGCAACCCGACTGGCAAGAACCTCTCGCCACGCTTCGGCTTCGCCTGGGACCCGTCCGGGCAGGGAACCACTTCCGTGCGCGCTGGCTTTGGCATCTACTTCAACACGAACAATCAACAGAATCTCATCGTAACGGTTACGAATCCACCTGCCACACCGCGCATTGGCATCGCCAATCCCACGTTTCCAAACGTCCCTTTTGAACGCGGGGTCGGCAATACCATTCGTCCGGTAGAATGGAACATCAAGAACCCAAATGTGGCGGTCTGGAATCTGAATCTACAACAGCAGCTCTGGGGCGACACGTTGGCCACCCTCGGTTATGCAGGCTCGCGTGGGGTTCACCTTCTCCGTTCTGGAGACGTGAACGTTCCGACCCCGGAACGTCTGGCCGACGGAACGTTGTTCTTCCCAGCCAACGCAGTTCGCCCGAACAACGCTTTCGCTACGATCGAACTGAAACGCAGTGACGGCGACTCCGCTTATCACGCCATGATTGCCGAGCTGCGAAAGCGGTGGAGCCAGGGTGTCAGCTTCCAGTCTTCCTACACCTTTTCGCGCAACATCGATAACACGCAGGCCTCCACTTTTTTCTCCGACGCGACCAACGGCACCACTTCAGCTTTTCCGGAGTTTTTCGGATTGAACTACAACAGAGGTTTGGCAGATTATCATGCCAAACATAGCTGGGTCGGCAACTTCACATGGGAGCTGCCCTGGGGCAGATCCCTGGCCGGCGCTGCGGGTCTGCTTCTCAGAGACTGGCAAGTTTCAGGCATTGCCGTGGTACGCAGCGGGAATCCGCTGACTGCGTTCGTGCAAAGGAATCGTTCCCGTTCGCAATGGGCGCCGTCTCTGGGTCCGGGAATCGGATTCGACCGGCCAAGCCTGGCGGCTGGCCGCACGCACGAATCTGCTGTGCTGGGTAAGCCAGACCGCTACTTCGATGCCTCGGCCTTTGTCTTGCAGCCAGCAGGAACTTTCGGAGCGCTGGGGAGAGGGACTTTCATTGGTCCTGACCTTCGAACACTCGACCTTTCGACTGCCAAAACCTTCGCTTGGCGGCGCCTTGGCGAGGGCACTCGCATCCAAATCCGAGCAGAAATCTTTAATCTCTTCAATCGCGCCAACTTCGCGCCCCCTGCGCTCATCGCGTTCAACGGCCAGACGGACAATGAACCTCCCGTGTCGTCGTTTGGCCGCATCCGCTCGACGATCACGTCAGCCAGGCAAATTCAGTTCGGATTTCGTATTGCGTTCTGATATGAGTAGAGGGGAACCCTGGCCCAAGGCAGTTCCGGGTTGCACCGTTGGAATGTGGCTCTGAGTCCAGGTCCAGCCCCGTGCTCAAGCCCGGGCCACGGTCGATTTAGCGCAGGCGGCTGCTCAGTGGCCCGAATGGTGCGGAAAGCATCCTCCTCTAACCTTCAAGGCTGGATCATGCCCTGATATTTTTTTGCTTAACACAGGCGGACCGGTGGGACCAAGACTCTTGCGACCCCTGCTGTTGTCAGGCGCTGTCCCCGAAGGGGACGACGTGAATAGCCCTGGGCGAGCGGAGCCTCGTGCAGCGAAGCCCACGGTAGCCAGGCCAGACCGTTGCAGTCAACCCTGGAAGGGTTGACCCATCGTTGCACTCGGCTACCGGGAGGCTCTGGTTCGACCTTTTCGGGGTCGGGGCTTTCTCACGCCATCCACCGGGTGGCGCGAAATCGGGCGCCACCCGGAGCTATTCATGTTGGTTCGAAACTCACCTGACCCTGTGTTCAACGGGCTAACTTATGAGTGGCGATCAGCTCCTCAAAGGAAGGAACCAGAATGGCACAAGACTGGAAAGATCTTTTGCACTTGCGGCAGCGCGTAACAGATCAGTCCAAAGCTCCCCTCGTCATTATTCCCGTCACTCTGGCAGACCCGGCGATTGTGGAAATCATCGGCTTCGCGGGCGCTGAGGCCGTGCTGCTCGATTGCGAGCACGGAATGATCGGTCCAGAGACCGCTCGATCAATGCTCGCACACGCGGCGGCCGCCGGTGTTCCGGCCGTTTTCCGCCCGCGCAGCTTCGACGCAGCGGCCT
Source organism: Acidimicrobiia bacterium (assembly GCA_016871215.1). GTDB lineage: Bacteria > Acidobacteriota > Terriglobia > Versatilivoradales > Versatilivoraceae > VFZK01. Next base: position 12,300 of record VFZK01000090.1, read on the forward strand.
GCCGCCAGGCTTTAGACCAAGGCGCCGCCGGAGTCCACGTACCCCACGTCGACTCGGCAGACCAAGCCCGAGCGGTGGTGAACGCCTGCCGCTATTCGCCAGTTGGCCGGCGCGAAATGAGCCTTGGGCGAGCCGTGTGGTACCAGGCGGCGAATATCTCATCCTATGTCGCAGAAGCCAACGAGCGTTTGCTCTTGGTGGTCATGATCGAGTCCGTGGAAGGATTGGCATCCGTCGAGGCGATCGCGGCAGTTCCTGGCATCGACGTCATTCACCTGGGCATCGCCGACCTGTCCCACGCGATGGGGCTGACTGGCCAGTACGATCACCCGGAAGTGAACGCGGCTGTTGAGCGGGTGCTCGAAGTGGCCGGGAGCCACGGTGTCGCTGTTGGTTATCCTACGCAAGATCCCGAGAAAGTGGCGTTCTGGATGTCCCGAGGCATCCGCTATTTCGAAGCCGACACGCCCGACTACTTGCTTCGCGAAACCTACGCCCAGAGTCTCTCTGCTTTGCGTGAGGTTTTTTCCAGCGCAGGCCGCTCGAAGTCCGGATCGACATCGCGGAATTGAGGTGACCGTACAAGTTCGCTGCACCACAGAACGGGTTGTTTTCCATAGCCGCAATCAATACAGGAGATGTCGTTCCGGTTTTCCGCTGCTGGTTTTTCACGACGCCCAATTTCACGACCTCGGCTGGAGAGCGCACCGCCCTGCTGGAGTGCGGCTGGGCAAGGCTCGAACAGAACTCTTAAGGAGCAATCGATGAGAATTCAGATACGCAGTTGGCTGTTCTGGCTCGTCTTCGTGCTTTGTGCCTCTTTTGAGGCCACCGAACCCGATCCGCTCTCTTGGATAGAAGATTCGTTCGAAGACTTCGCCGACGGAGCGTTGGGCGCTGCCGGCCAGGAGCGACGGGGGTGGGCCGGTTCGTCTCTATTGGCTGAACGTCAGTGACAAGTCCTTCCGACCAGAATGGCCTTTGTCGATCCACCAGGACTACGCTACGGCGTATCGCCTTACGACTTCCTCGTTTACCTCGATTCCCAACCCCGGTTTGGTTGGCACGCCAACCAGCCCTGCTCGAACCGGCAACGGATCCTTGGCAAGGCCGTTCCGCCACGGATTCTCCGTTTGGTCGAGTTCGAGCATCGGCGTGTCGGTAGGCAATCCCCAGTGAGGGTCCGGCAGCAAGGCGAGCAGGTGAACCGTGGCTGCGATCAGGATGTCTCCTCCCCAGCAATGGGGAAGGCAGCTGATGCCCGACAGAGCGGCCGTTTCGGCGACAAACAAAGTTTCACCGATGCCGCCGCAGAGGCTGACGTCAGGTTGAATGATGTCCATCGCCCGCCGGTCGATTAGCTCTTTCGCGGTCGCCCGCGAATCGACGGTTTCTCCCGCTGCCAGCGAAAGGGGCAACTTCTGCCGCAGCTCTTCGTAACCGGCATATTTCGGCGACTGTGGCAAAGGTTCTTCGAACGCTTCGAAGCCGAGTTTGTGCAGTTCCTGCCCCATTTCCAGCGCGGTCGCCATCGTGTAGGCTCCATTGCCGTCGGCCATCAGGCGGGTATTCGGACCCGTTGCGGCTCGGACCGCGGCGGCAAGCTTCGCTTCACGCGCGACTGGATACCGCCCAATCCGCATCTTCAGCGCTTTGAAACCCTGCGCAACCAGCTCTGCTGCCTCCTTTGGAAACTGCTGTTCGGGTTCCAAGCCCTCTAAGTAACTCATGGCCGACGCATAGGCAGGAACATGATCGCGCAGACGACCTCCAAATAATTCGGCTACTGGCAAATTCAGTGCCTTGCCGCGAAGATCGTTGATCGCCATCTCCAGCGCTCCGACGGCCAATGCGTTGCCGAAGTTCGGCCCCCACATCATGCGCATGAGGCGGCGATATTCGAGCGGATTCTGTCCGACTAATCGCGGACCCAGGTGATCCTCGATGGTTCCCCGAGCGCCGCCGATCGGAGCGGTCTCGCCCCAGCCCGACAAGCCCGCGTTCGTTTCAATCCGGACCAATAGCGCCTGGCGGATCGTGTCGAAAGGAACCGACACCGAGACCCCAAACGGGCGCGCCAGTTTGTGTCGCAGCAGATAGGTCTTGACGGCAGTGATCTTCAGCTTTGGTGTCTCGGATCGCCGGGTCTCTTCAGCGCCGAAGGCCGGCCAGGCGACACCGGCCCATCGAAACCCAGCCAAGAATCCCCCCGCTTGGAGGAAATGCCGACGGTCCTTTCTGTATGCAGTCCTCAGCCGTGGCTCCGCCAGATTCTTTCGCATTGCTCTCTCCCTCTCGTTGTCTCGCAAGGCAATATCTGTTAGGCATCGAACACGATGCGCTGCATCCTGCTGTCGGAGCCCGCCGCATGTCAAGCGGTCGCGTCATTCCATAGATAGCGGGTCTCAGCAAGCAAGTGTTGGCCAGCGACCCAGAAAATATAGTTGACACCCTACAGAGCCCAGTTTATGGTCTCCGAAACCGCGACCAGTGCAGATGAAAGTGGAGCGGAGTTTTTGTGTGTCTGATGGGCTCCGTCTCTGGGGATGTCTTAGCATAGGCAGTGTACTCCACAGCGTCTGCGGCGGCCGTGCGTGCAGCTCACCACCAGGAACCT
>VFZK01000091.1 GCA_016871215.1 Acidimicrobiia bacterium
CCCAGCTACGCTCCGGAACTCAACCCGGACGAACAGGTCTGGAACCATGCCAAGGCGCGGCTGGCGAAACGGTTTGTGGCCACCAAGGCGGAGTTCAAAGCGGCGTTGTTTTCAATCTTGCTTTCGAGTCAGCGCTCTCGTCAACTGATTCTGTCTTTCTTCCAACTTGCTGAGACTAAGTATGCAGCAGAGACCACTTAGTGCTGGTACTTTCGCAACTATTGATAGAAACTTTGAATCCGCCGCCGAGCTGGAAGCCATCCCGGAAAAGCGGACGGGCAGCGCCTGAATTACCGCCAGCGATGCAGCCATCGTTCTCTTCCTAGAGCGACTTGGGTCCGTAGCCGTAGACGTCCCAGCCGGAACCCCAGCGAGAGTGGTTATCGTGCCCGGCTGCGGCGGTGTTGGCATCGATGGGGAAGCAGGCTTCTATATTGGAATCCTTCAAGAAGTTCTTGAGCCGCTCTGGATGCCCAAAAAGCGTCACGGCAAAGCGAACGGAATCAGCCAGCGCCAACACCTCTGTCTCGTAGGTGTCCATGCCATCCACACCGGCCTGGAGTAGCCCGAGCGCGCGTTTCAAGCCAGGGACCAAGCCACCGGGGTTTCCATCGAGACCCACCAGGAACGAGGTCGAGCCCATCCCCCCGATGACGGAAATTCCATAGCGGCGAGCTACGCCCAGGTAGGGGCGGATGTCGTGGCGCCCGCGTCCTCCCAAGTCCTCCAGAGGATCCAACTGTATCTGGTCGATGAGTCTCTCCCGACACCACTGCTCAACATCTAGGCCTTGAGCCAAGTTGAAGAACAGTCCCCCGGAGGGAATTCTGATGGCCACTGGAATGCGCTTCCCGAGTTTGGTGCGGATTGGCTCGAGACCCTGTTGCAGGTCCCGCAAGACCTGGGTAAAGAAGTCAGCTCGCCAGCGGATCCACTCCTCGTAGACCTTCCCATGGGCAGCGTCAATCTTCAAAGGATCGACGCCTGTCTTCTGACGATAAGCCTTCACCATCTCGGAATTGTAGAGCAGCATCGGAACCTGGCGATCGCATCCGACGACCAGCCCATCCGCTCCTTTCTCTGCGACCTCAAGCAGAATGTCTACACGCTCTTTGCGCACTTCGGGAAAAAAGAAGCTCAACCCAATGGAATCGCTACCGTCTTTGGCAATCCGCCACCACTGGGGATGATCGCGGTAAAAAGGGCAGGCAAACATGCCGCCATACGATTTCGCGCCATAGTGTCTCTGCATGGGCAGCCATGGCCAGATCTCGGCCTGGCAAGAAGCACGGGCCTGGTAGACTTCTTTCAAGGGATCATACTGGTTGATCATGACGATTCTCCGCCCATAGTCGTAGGCGGAGACATCAAATACGGCCTTGGCCGCTTCGTAGGGAACACAAGGGAAGAGCTTGGCATGCGGCAACTGGCTGTGGTACTCGAGCCAGGATCGCCCCACTGACCAGCCCAAGGTCCGAAACCCTATTTCGGCTTGACCGCAGACAATACTGGCAAATTGATCAGGAAGTAGTCGCGACCAGGGCAGTCCAAAATACTCGGCCCAGTCATCGACCGCCATCATGGGCACAGGCGGATTGGCCATCTCCCGATAGAACGACTGCACCGATTCTGCAGTGACGGGAACCAGCCGGAGAGCCACCAGCGCGGCGAGAAGGCCTTTGGAGTCTTTCCACTTTTGAGGATGGCTGCCCGGGTAAATGCGAATCTCTTCGTTCGTTAGATCGGCTGCGGCAAAGAAAGTCTCAGAACCCAAAAAAGTCGCGGCGGCTGCGCGAATGAGTTTTTCACGACCCACTTGAATAAGCCCGCCGGCATCTTTGAAACGGGCAAAAACTGCGTAGCTCCCTCGGGTGGGAAAGCGAAACGTGAGAGGTTCATCGGTAAAATCGCCTTTGAGCAGCAAAGCCACTTGGCCTGGGCTTTCTGTTCTCCAGCCCCATCTGCTCGAATCCAGCTCACTCGTTCCCCATCTTTGGTAAGCATTACGAAAGTCCGTGACCGCGATCTCGTTCCGCGCAGGGTCACGCCGCAATTTCCAGGGAGCGAAAGGCGAGACCAGGAGTGCATCGCCTTCTATCGGCCGGCGACGATAGACGACCCTGGGCCCGTCTGGCCAGTCTTTGGCACCTACAAACGGGCGCAGTTCGACACTATAGTCTCCTACCGCCCAGTTGTTGGGCTGTAGGCGAAAGGTCTGCCATCCTTCCTGGGTCTGAACGGCTATTTCTTTCCGCCAAAGCTCTTTTCCTTTTTCGCTAAGCACCCTAAGTGTGCCCATCATCCGGTCTGGGGTCTCCCCCGGGTTCAGTCGAACTTGAATTTGCAAGTCATTTGGATCTAGCAGTACGCCCTGGGCCAGACGCAGGGACAACGGTCCTGGCGCTCCAAGCTTTGGATCGAAAATCACTCGCTCTTCCGTGCCTGCCCGCAGGTAGATGGGCCTGACCGGCAGTTCTACCCCACCCATTCCGGGAGACGCCTTTGAAACGAAGGCTTCTTTTGCCAGGCTCTGATGGAACTGCCAAACCGCGACCTTTCTGTTCCTGTCGTCCTCCAAAGACAGAAACAGGCCATATCCTCGCTGATACACGAGCCCTGCCTCATAATCGTAGACGGGTGGAGCCGCCATCGGCCCAAGCTCAAATCGCAACTGTCGATGGCTTTCATCCAGGGTGTTCTTCTCAGAAATCTCTTCCCCCGTCGGAAGAATCCGAGTCAACACTACTCGCAGCGTTCGACCGGCCAAGAAATGGGAGGCGACCTCCAAACCCAATTGGTTGGCGCGACCGACGGGGAGAGTGACCACGGGGTTCTCCGCCGAGTAAGGTTGATCGTTAAAGCGAAGCTGCACCCCGACCAGATCAGCCTCCTTGGTCTTGCTGGGACACAAAAGGCTCAAAAGCAGAAGGCCCTTCACAACAACGCTCTTATGTTTCACGCGGTCCGCCGCCCCTTTCTTTCTGCATACGCATAAACGTGTGCTCCGCCTGAAAAGCCACCATTTGGAGTCCAGGGCTCAGCGAATGAGACGAGGTTTAGAGCTGGCACTCCAGGCCATCGTATTCTAGCCGTTCAAGCCGCCTCTTGCTGTGAGGGTTCTTTCTACGCTATAGATTTCGCATTAGTGCTTGACGTTCCCTCGGTCCGATCCAGCCAGTCTCGAAACTCACCAACCCTCCAGGTGAAACGCGGCCGATAGCCGAGCAAACGGGTTGCTTTTTCATGAGAAACAAGCGAAGCATATCCATCCAGGGACGCCTTCAAGGGTACTGCCGGATAGCGACGGGAAATGAGCTCTCGCGTCTCTACAAACGAGCAGGTGTCTTCGCCGTTGATCGCCAGCACCTCATGGAGGAGGGTTTGGTTTTCGACCGCCAACCGGAACGCCTGCGCCGCATCCCGAGCATCGGTTACGGCCCACAACAGCTTCCATGGCGAGGGTGGGCCCGGGACAGGCCTTTCCCCGTCCGGATCCAGGAGGCATCTCCGATACCGTTTCTTCCAGAAGTCGTCGACAACAGAGAGGCCCTTAGCCCACCCCGACCGCACAACCGCCGAAGCTCCTTCAAAGTCCAGATACCAGTTGTGATTGATGCGCAGACAGATGGTCCGCAGGCCGTGGGCAGCGGAGTATCGCTTGCAGGCAAGTTCGCAGAGCAGTTTGCTCAATCCATATTCATCCTGGGGCTCGGATGGGTGTTCCTCATCAATGGGGAGGTAGCGAGGAATGATTTCATTCTTTTGAAAAGAAAACCCAGACGCCGCACCCGAGGAAGCTAGAACAACCTTGCCCACTCCCGCTTGAACGGCTGCTTCGAGTACCCGAACCGTGCCCATCAGATTGACTTCGATTAACTGGTCCGGCGTGGCCCGTCCCGGGCCCGGCACCGCGGCCAGGTGAATGACGGAGCTGTGGCCGCGGCATGCCTCTTTGAGTTGATCGAGGCTCCCGATGTCGCCCGGCAAATAATGAGCCCCTTCAACGACTGGAGCCGCACGGCCGTAACTCGTGACTGCATGACCCGCCTGGAGCAATTCGCGAAGCACGTAGCCCCCGATTGCGCCGCTGCCTCCCGTTACCAAGACTCTCATGACGGCACCTGTGACTGAAGTGTTTGGCGCTTGCAGTCGCGGTCCAGAAACACCAGATACCAGCCCGCGAGAAGAAGCACCGTAAGAATCACCATCCCTGAGATGGCCGCAAAAATCATTCCCAGGCCGAAGTCCGGTTTCAGATAGCCCGTAACCTGAACTCCCAAGCCACCCGACAAAGCTGCGAGCGTAATCAAGAATCCAAACGCCGTACCTCGCCTCTCGGAATCAACCAACCCGGAACGCAACGGATGAGTGTTCGCCTGGCTCAATCCGCGGAAGACAAAGAACAGCAAGGCACATCCGAACACTATCAGGAGACTCTCTGACCAGGCAAACACCAGCAGCGAGGGAGCTCCAACCAGATGGCTGGCAGCCCGTTCAGGATCGGACATGCCCGGGTCGGATCGAAGAAGTGAAAACAAGGCGGTGACTGCGTTGCGGTCGGCGCAGTTGATTGACGCTACCAGGAAAAGTACGCCAACCAGGAGCCATTTGTAGGCGGGAGCACGGACGACAACACTTTGTGAGCGACGCAAGAGACTTTCAAACCACAGGCTCGTGCCTTGCGGCGTGGCGGGCGGTTCGAAAGGAGTCAAGGGCGATAGCTGCCGTTGCATCGTTGTTGATCTGAGTTTCCAACGGCGTTGCGCAACCATCAGAAAGTCGCTGGGCACCTGAGGCCTTCCTGATCAAGTGATCAAATGGGCAGTTCTCAACGTTACCAACGAAGGTGGGAACCATGAACCCGTGCAGCCAAATTTCTCGGGGGCTTCCCTCACGCATCCAGTCGCGCCACCGAATAGGGCCGCAACGAGACTCGCAGCCTGCCACCACTCGGTTCCACGACGGATCCGAGGCCACGCCGGAACTCGGCGGGGTTCTTCACCGCTTCCAGAAAAGAGTGCTCGTCAAGATGCCGAACCCGAGGGCGGGCACCCAGCAGCGCTGCGTCTAACACGACCTGTTGGAGCTCTGCCGTCAGGTTGGCAATCAACACACGTCTCCTCGCTCCTCGCCGAACGGCTAGGGCGCAGGCGCGGAGAGGGTCGGTCGAGGAGCAGGGCGCCACTGCGCCACCCGCGAATTCATTGACATCTGCCAGGACATGGTATGACGGGAAGACTCCTCCCGGAATGGAGGGAAATAGTGCCGGCGCTGGGGAGCCCTCTTCGCACTCCATGAGACCGGCCCAGCCATGCGTCTCGTAGAACGTGGTGCTGACAACGTCGTTTTCCGCGAGGTATTTCAAGCTCCCCACCGTCCACGCAGCACCTAACAGAGACATCTGCCGCGGGTCGATGCGCGAGGGCAGGCGTCCTGCGACCGTTGGCTCTGGCGCGCCTTTCAACGCCGGATTGAAGCGCACCTTAAGAGTGACCGGCGTCACCGCAATAGGCTTGCCGCCGAGAAACCGGTGGCCACTGCGAACCGTGTGTGCCTGACCTTCGAGATTCTCAATGAGCGTCAGGTTGTCGAACGCGTGCGCCTGCGGTGTGATGGGATAGCACGCGAAGTCGATAGCGTTGACCGGTGGGCGCTCCCGGTTCAGCTCGGTGAAAAAGATATTGGTTCCAGCCCCTACGGGTGCGCCTCGCAGATACCGGCGCGCCAGCACAATCCATTTCTCTGCCGTCGACTTCTCGTCCTTGTGAAACACCAGCCAACGCGCGATCTTTGCCCTCTTTGCAGCCAGCCGCTCCAGTTCCTTCTCGGCGTCGTCAGAAAGAAAAACAGCCGCTTCTAGTGGAAAGCCAGTCGCAGCAGCCCGCTCCCACGCCGATTCCCAGGAATCTCTGTAGAGTTCGAGATCGACACGGAGGTGCCTGAGTTCGGCCATGCGAAGCCGTGTGAGCTGCTCGCTCGTCAGTGAGGGCTGGTCTGCGGCCAGCGCAGTGCCGATTTCCGGCAATTTGACGGCTGACGTCTCGGCAGGCGCGATACGCACTTCGAGCTGTTTGGCGGCGCGGATCGGTCTGGAGCCCTTGAGCCGGATCGTGACGGTCTGCTGGACTTGTGTTCCCTCGGCGAGCTGGACGGGATACGGAAGGGCAAGCGGTGTGCAGTAGGTCTTGTAGTTGCAGTCGGTCCAGTTCCGGTGATCTTCCATTTCGAATACGTCGCCTTCGAATCGAACCTCTGCCATGACGCCGGGGGCCACTTCATGGGAGATGGCTCGCAGATCGAAGAACGGTTGATGCGGTGAGATAGCCTCCGGGAAGATGCCTTCTTCTTTTTGTCCTCCCGATTTTTCAATGAACGCCTTTCGTCCAGCACATTCGGCGATTGGGTGCAGAACAGCAAACCCCAGCCGGTTTTTCAAGAAGGTTCGTCGAGCTTGGCCACTGAACCCGTACCGGATGGTTCCATCCGCCTCACCGCTGACGGTACCGTGCCAGCCGAAGTTGATATCGCCTTCGATGTTGTCAACGTCGAAGGTTAGTCTGAAGGACCTCTCTGAAGATTGGAGGACGAGATTCGATGTTTTTGGCGTGACGGTGCCCCACACTTTGTTGCGCACAGCACAGTACAGACCGCGGAGGATCTCGGCATTGCCGTACCGGATGTAGCGCAGAAACGCCAGCTCCGGGTCAAAAATCGCAGTTACAGGGCCGGCCCGGAGCGGGATCGGCGAAGGCAAATCGGCTTCTCGTCCGTACAGAATGACATTACGGTGAATCCCTTCGCCTGCTTGGCGCTGCGTTGCCCAAAACAGCACCGGGAGCGCCAAGAGTTCGCGCCGAGTGAGTTTCGGTGGCAGCAACGCAACGGTCATGACAACGGCCTCCCTTGGCCCACAGATTGCCTCAGCTTTCGCGGCTGAAGTAGCACTTGACTGTCAGGACGACACCGATTGCGACAAGAACAACCAGCGACGTCGGGAATCCATGCAATCCTCGGTCGCATTTCCAGGGCTCATCCAGGACGAATCCCCTGTTCCGTCGCCAACCCCATGGTTTCGCTAGGCTCCAGGGCTACACCGCGCTGCCCTGCCCGAGCTGAAAGCGTTCTCGGGTCTGGCCTTGCTCTACGCCAGCAACTTCTCTCTCACGGTGCCGGCGATGTCTGTGAGCCGGAAGTCGCGTCCCATGTGCCGGTAAGTGAGCCGCTTGTGATCGAACCCGAGGCAATGAAGAATCGTGGCGTGGAGATCGTGAATATGAACCTTGTCTTCGACGACGTTGAATCCGAGGTCGTCGGTTCTTCCCACGATCTGGCCGCCTTTGATACCCCCGCCTGCCATCCACAGTGAAAAAGCCAGGGGATGATGGTCGCGGCCCCAGGTGTCGACTTTGTCGTCGCGCTGGGCTTGCACCATCGGAGTCCTTCCAAATTCACCCCCCCAGATCACCAGCGTTTCATCGAGCTGGCCCCGTTGCTTTAGGTCCGTGAGTAAGGCAGCCGTAGGTTGGTCGGTAATGTCGCAGTTCTTCTTGTGTCCTGGATTCAAGTTGCTGTGCTGGTCCCAGCCACTGTGCACGAGCTGCACAAATCGAACGCCTCTTTCGACCATGCGCCGCGCCAGCAGACAATTGGCAGCAAAGGGCCGCGTCAGTTCCCGGTTGAGGCCGTACATCTCCAGCATCTTCGGAGGCTCGCTTGAAAAGTCGAGCAACTCGGGGCCGGCCGATTGCATTCGGAACGCTAGTTCGTAGGAAGCGATCCGCGAGGCGATCTCCAAATCCCCGGCTTCGCTGTAGGCCATCTCATTGAGATCCCTGATGGCGTCAAGGGTCGCTCGCTGGTCTTCTGTATTGACACCTTCCAGGTTCGAAAGGTGCAACAAGGGGCTACCAGTATTTCGGAAAGGGACGCCTTGATAACTCGACGGCAGAAAACCGCTCGACCAGTTTCCGCTGCCAGCGCTTGAGCCGGGCCCGGAGCTGAGTACCGCGAATCCGGGCAGGTTCTGCGATTCGCTCCCCAGCCCATAGGTGATCCAGGCGCCCATCGAAGGACGGCCTACCAGCGGTGTCCCGCAGTTCAGCATCAGCTGCCCGGGATGATGATTGAACTGCTCGCTATGCATGGAGCGAATCATGCAAATGTCGTCGGCGCGAGCGGCCGTGTGCGGCAGGAAGTCTGAAAACTCCATGCCGCATTCGCCGTGGCGAGTAAACACGCGCGGGCTCGCCCAGACCTTTGCTGAAGGTTTGATGAAGGCGAGTCGCAGTTCCTTTGTCATGGAATCGGGCAGCGATTTCCCTTCCCACTTTGCCAGCGCGGGCTTCGGGTCAAACAGATCGATGTGGCTCGGTGCGCCGGCCATGAACAGAAAGATGACGTTCCTCGCTTTTGGGGTATAGTGGGGCAACTTCGGCCGCAGAGGATTTACGTTTGGGATTGCCGACTCATGGCTGCCAGCTCTCCCTTCCTGCCTCATCAGGTGCCACAGCGCAATACTGCCCAACCCTCCAGCGCAGTCCTGAAGAAAGCTGCGCCGCGACTGGATTCGCTTCAATTCTTCGAAGTCCATGGCTCAGTTCCTTGTGATGAACTCATCCAGATTGAGAAGAACCCGGCTGATACCTGTCCAGATGGCTGCTTCCTTAGTGTCGATACCTTCCAGATCGTCGGCAGGGAATTGTTTCTCGATCAAATCCGGAGACTTCTCGTGAAGGCGTTTTTTTTCGTCGTAGTACTTGAGAAGGCGGTCCTGCTCGTTCTGCCTAGGCAGACGGGACAAGCACAGCCGGAAGGCGTGTTCCAGCCGATCGTTCACACCACCCGCTTTCTCCTGCAGCACGCGCACAGCCAGCGAACGAGCTGCCTCAGCAAACACAGGGTCGTTCAGTAGCGTCAGGGCCTGCAGTGGCGTTGTCGAACGCTCACGCCGGCTGCAAGCGCTTAGGGAGTCGGGTGCGTCGAAGGTCGTCAGTTGCGGGTACGGAACGGTGCGCAGAAAGAAAACGTACAGCCCCCGGCGGTAGCGGTCCATCCCTTCGCTTTCCTTCCATGCCCGTCCACGAAAACTCAATTCCGCGATGCCCGCGGGTTGAGGCGGGCGTATGCTTTCGCCACCGATCGCCGGATTGAGCAAGCCACTGACCGCCAGCGCATTGTCGCGAATCAACTCAGCTGGAAGCCGCAGACGCGCTTGCCGCGCCAGCAGCCGGTTCTCCACGTCACGGGATTCGAGGTCTTTCCGGGTCTCGGAAGACTGGCGGTAAACGGCGGATTCGACAACGAGCTTATGCATTCGTTTCACGTTCCAGCCGCTGGCCATGAACTCCGTGGCCAGCCAATCCAGCAGCTCGGGATGGCTGGGCAAGTCCCCGCGCGTTCCAAAATCCTGAGAGGTCAAGACCAGCCCTTGGCCGAAAAACTCTTGCCACATACGATTGACGGTGACACGCGCTGTGAGCGGATGATTCTGTGAAATCAGCCAACGGGCTAGAGTGAGGCGCGAGGGCGAGGCGCCCTGGGGAAGCGGAGGCAAAACTGCGGGAACGCGAGGCTGGACTTCCGCGCCGTAGCGGCGAAAGTCACCGCGGATCAAGACATGGCTTGGGGGAGGGTTGGGATTCTCCGCGAGGGTCTGAGCCTCGGTCAGCCCAGGATACTCATCTTCGAGCTGATCCAACCGCGCGCTCAGCTCCTTGAATCCGGCGCGGACAAAGTGGTCCGTCAAAATCTTCCGCTGTTTGGGCGACCTTTTTTTTGGATCCTGCAGCAAGATCTCTTTTCCCCAATCCACCACCTCCAGCAGACCGCGCAGATCGTCTTCCGCCTTGTCGTTGCCCCCGGGATGTGCAACGGCATCCTTGAGCCGCTTTTCCCATTCTTCCTGGAGTTCCTTCACCTTGTATTCAGCAAGCAAAGCGTCTCGTTTCCTGTCGTACTCCGGCTTCCTGAGAAGGTAAGGCCCCTGTTCGCCTGGCAACGGAGCATCCAGATTGATCTCTATGGCGCTGTTGAAGAAGGCATAAAGCTCATAAAATTCCTTTTGGCTGATCGGGTCATATTTGTGGTCGTGACAGCGCGCGCATCCCAAGGTGAGACCCAACCAAACGGTGCCGAGGGTGGCCACCCGATCGACCACCTGCTCGACGCGGAATTCTTCTTTGTCAACTCCGCCTTCCCGGTTAGTCAAGGTGTTGCGATTGAATCCGGTGGCCACCTTCTGTTCGAGTCCGGCGCCTGGTACGAGATCGCCGGCAAGCTGCTCGATCGTGAACTGGTCGAACGGCATGTTTCGATTCAACGCTTCGATCACCCAGTGGCGCCAGCGCCACGCGTGAGGCCTCACCAGGTCTTTCTCGTAACCGTCGCTGTCTGCATACCGCGCCAAATCGAGCCACTGTCGAGCCCACCTTTCTCCGTAGTGCGGAGACGCCAGCAGGCGATCGACGAGGCGTTCGTATGCATCCTTTCGGGTATCGCTCAGAAACTGCGAAACCTCTTCCACCGTTGGAGGGAGCCCGGTTAAATCCAGACTCACTCGCCGAATCAAGGTCTCTGGATCGGTTTCTGGAGAGGGCCTAATCCCGCCGCCTTCGAGTTTGCTGAGCACAAAGGCATCGATTGGGTTCCTCACCCAGCCACGGTTTTTGACTTTGGGAACTTGCGAGCGCAGAGGCGGGCGGAAAGCCCAGTGTTGGCTCTTAGGCGCTGGCGTGGTTTTGAGGTCGGCCGGCCAGTGAAGCCCCTGATCGATCCAAGCTCGGAGCAACCCGACTTGTTCGGCCGTCAGGCGCTGGCCAGTCAATGGCATGATCTGGTCTTTTTGGATGCCTGCAACCAAATGGATCAGCTTGCTGTTGGCACTATTCCCCAGATGAATGACTGCGCCCGATTTACCGCCGGCTAAGGCCGCCGCCCGGCTGTCGAGCCGAAAGCTGCCCAGCTGTTGCTGTGGTCCGTGGCAGGATTGACAGAGCTCGAGCAAAGGCTGGATGTCTTTGGAGAACTCGACCTTGATTTTGGCTGCAGGCGGGAGCGCAGCTTCTGATGCCGAAAGGTCAGCCTCGATTCCAACACTCCACAAGAGCAATCCACCGAGCATCAGCCGGGTTTTCTTGACGACTGCGACGCGCATCGTTGTTTGCCTCTCCAAGGCTTTTTGTCGCCGACAGGATTGGGGCATCTGCTTTGGCGAGGGGTCGCTTAGGAACTTGATCTTGAATTGCTAACCTAGCGCAGGAGGCAGGATCGAAGCTACATTTTTTTCAACCATAAACCGTGGCGCCCAGGTGGAGCTCCTGCTGATGCAGCGCTGCCGTTTTGGCAGAACCGAGTGAGTCAGATCAGTAGCCCGACCGCCGAGGTTCGACCTGAGCAGGACCTGGAACCAGACTGCCGCCAGCAGCCAGAGACCTCCAATCAGTTGGCTCTTGCTCGCGATCGCTCTGGCCTAGCAGTCGATCGATGAAAGGCTAGGCAGTCCGTTGCAGTTGCTCGAAGCGGCGCAGTTCGGGTTATGATGATCCATCTTGCGGTAACGTCGAGGTCTCCGCTATGGGGCCAGTCGCCAGAAAGGAGAAGGCTTTTCTTCTCCGCATTCCACTTGTCGCTCTTGCGTTCCTGCTGGCGGCGCAATCCAATGCCAGCGAGGCACAGTCGCTGGAAGACCACTTCCAAAAGGCCTTGGCTGCCTTGCAGAGCAAAGAGCTGGAAATCGCCGAAAGCCACTTCAGGCTGGTCCTGAGCAGCAGCCTGGACGAAGTAGGGGATTCCTGTTTTCGATTGGGGAAGTTCGACCAGGCCGAAGAAGCCTACCGGGAGGCGTTGCGCAACGCCCCTTTTTTTGAATCCCTCCTGATCGATCTGGGCTCCGTCCACCTGTTTCAGCGACGCTTCTCCGAAGGCGTGCAGGCAATCGAGCAGCTGTTATCGCTCGCTCCGCCCTCTGCAGGTTTTGTCTCCGGTCAATCTGAAAGCGTGAATGAGGTGCGAGAATCGGTGACCATGGCTGAAATTCAGCTGCCTGCCCGCCTGGTGCTCGCCAAGCTGTACTTCATGCAGGGAAACTATGGAAAAGCCACCACGGAGCTGGAACGGGCTCAGCAGATCGAATCGGGAAATGAAGCTATCGCTTATACCTTGGGTCTTGCTTATCTTAAGCAGCAGCCGGAGAAGGCCACGCCGATCTTCGACAGGATGCTCCAGTCGTCCAAGGATCAATCGCGAATGCGAGTCGCTCGAGGGCGCGCTTATCTTGAAACCGGTCACCAGGACCAAGCCTTGCTGGAACTTCAGCAGGCTGCCCAAGTCAAACCGGTCTTTGCTTTAAGCCAGTACTATCTGGGCCTCGCTTACCTCCTGGAAGGTGACGTGGCTGCTGGCATCGCGGCTCTGAGAGAGGGTTTGAAAGCGACTCCGAACCATTACTCGACTCATCTCTATCTGGGTTTCTCGGTCGCGATGTCCGGAAAGGCAGCCGAAGCGATCCGGTATTTGAGCTCGGCAGTACAACTGAATCCAGCCGATCCCCTGGGCCACTTTTTTCTTGGGCAGATTCGCTATCAAGTGGGCGATGCGAGCGAAGCGATTGCTTCTTTGGGTCGCGTTATGCCTCTCCTCGCCGAAAGGGTCAAGACCAAGGCTGAGGCAGATGAGGCCAGCCTCTTGCTCGCTAGCGCAGCCTACTATGAATTGGGTCGTGCCCTAATGCAGCAGAATCCGCTTTCCAGCGAGGGGAAAGACAACCTTCAGGCGGCTGAGGAACTCATGCAGCGCTCAGGTAGAGGCCACCTGAAGACGGTTGCCCTATCGAACGTGCTCCTGCCCGAACACACTCAATTCAACTTAGACACCTTGCGGAAGATCTTGTGGGCGAGTCGGACGCCGGTGATGTTGGACCGGGAGATCCCTGACGCGAAGACGACGGCCGCGTTGAACGAGACGGTGAAGAGCCGCGCTGACCTGGCGGCACGCGCCCGGCAGGCGCTGAACGCACTGCCAGTTGAACGAGAGAAGCCTTTGGACAATTCCGGCCAACCGTCGGAGCAGTCGCTTCTCCAGGCCTTGAGCGCTCACCCGGAATCGGCTTCCACTCTTCTTCTACTTGCGAAGTTGACTCGCAGGCAGGGCGATCCAGCCAGATCGGCCAAAGCGCTCCAGTATCTGCAACAGGCTCGCGCGTTGGCGCCCTACTGCCCAAGCCTCTTGTTCGAGTTCGCCTATACCAGTTTGCTGGCCGCTGCACCTCGCGAAACAGCCATTGCTCTGCTGAAGCGACTGCACCTGATGCAACCGGATCATCCCGAAGCCTTGTTCACCTTGGCTCAAGCCCTCACGGTAAGACAAAACAGCGACGAACTTGCAGAAGCCTTGCAGCATTTCAGGCGGTATGTCCAACTGAGACCGGAAGCGGCCGAAGGGCACGGGTTCCTGGGCTACTGCGCGTTTCTTACCAAGGACTACGACCTGGCAGAAACTCACTTGCGCCGCAGCCTGGAGCTGAATCGGAATCAAACCGCTCCATACTTCTATCAGGGGATGATCGCCTTCGAACGCGGAGAAGACCAGAAATCGCGCGAGTTGCTTTCTCAGGTTCTCAAGATGCAACCCAACCACGGCATGGCCCGCTTGGGATCGGGCAAGCTGTACTACCGAAGCCAAGACTATCGAAACGCTCTCGTGGAATTGCAAAAAGCCGCGACCTTGATTCCGAACATGCCTGAAGTGTATTACCAATTGAGCCTCGCGTACCGCCAATTAGGAGAAGCAGAAAAGTCAAGAGAAGCAATGCAGGTTTATGAGAAACTCCAGCGAGCGGCCCACTAATTCGAAGAGAGAGATGAAAGTTCACCGCTGCTCGGCCAGGCTCAGCGACGTTCCAGCCCAGAGCCTTCGCAGGCTGATTGGGCTGATGTTGCCGGTGGCCAGTATGGCCTTCGCAGCCCAGGAACGCCCAGCCGTCGCAGCAAGCTCAAAAGTGCGGGTGGCTGCGATCTCGTTTGTCCCGGCCAAGTTTGAACTGCAACGCAACGCCGATCAATTGGAGCGTCTTTTCCGCGAGGCGGCTGCCGGTGGGGCCCGGATCGCCGTCGCTCCCGAAGGGGCGCTCGAAGGCTACGTTGTCAATGAGATCATCGAGGGGCGCGCTCCCGAATCGCGCATGCGCGAGGTGGCGATTCCAATCGACCATTCCTTGATCGGGCGTTTTCGCCAGCTCGCCGCCGAGCTCGGCATGTGCCTGGTCATCGGGTTCGCCGAGCGCATTGGCGACGATGTCTTCAATTGCGCTGTGTTCATTGACGACAAGGGAGCGATCCGAGGCAAGCACCACAAGATGCAGCTGGCCGAGGGATACGACGAGTCGTGGTGGTTCAACCGACTCGGAGCTTCCAGTCGCGCGTTCGATACGCCCTTCGGCCGCGCCGCCATCCTGATCTGCAACGACCGCTGGAATCCAGACCTGGCACGCATTCCGGTCCTCGACGGCGCGCGATTCCTGCTCATTCCGTCGTTTGGATCGAAATCGTCCGACCAGGACCAGGCGGTGCTGAGCCGCGCTCGCGAGAACGGCGTGCCCATCGTCGAGGCGAACGTCGGTGTGACTCTCGTCGTCAATCAGGGCGAGATCGTCAGCGTTGATCGAAACGAGGCGACCATTACCTACGGTGAGATCACGATCCCGGCCGCCGTTGCTGCCGACCCGTCCGCACGGGACCGGCTAGAGCGCCGTTTCCTCGAGTGGCGCAGGGATGAAATGGCAGGGTCCCGTCAAAGTCGTGAGCCTTCCCTGACGGTCGGGCTTACTGAATAGCCGCATCGACAAAATCAGTAGCCCGCGCGTTAGCAAGGGCTCGACCTCGACTCAAGGACTTACGAGACTTTGA
>VFZK01000092.1 GCA_016871215.1 Acidimicrobiia bacterium
CCGGCCGCAAAGTAAACTCGAAACTGCCTATTACAAAGCTGATGCTTCCATCCGCAACATCATTGAACTTCTGGAGGCCGCCTGAACTTTGTTGAACTGTTTTTGTTGATGATTAAAGAGGTAAGAATCTAATCCGGTTTGTAATCGTCTCGTGATCAATCTCTTAATGAATCAAGCCGCCTCAACGTTGGGACACTAGTGATTATCTACGATAACTCAAGTGTCCAGCCCAAGTGGGCCGCGCGCCGTCATCCTATCAGACGGACGGCGTAACTTGTGCCAGTTCGCCCGTACGGGCAACAGCGGCGAAGACCGCTGTTGAAGGGGCTACCGGCTGCGAAGCAGGGTGGGCCGCGCTTTTCGGGGTCTTCCTGCGCTATAGATCCTGGTTGAGTTCCCGGGCGGTCAATGCCAGATATTGCCCGGCTCGGAAGAGGTTGGCTCCGGGACTCAGCGTCAGCACGACAAAGTACCCGGATTTCAGAGGCTGAACGATCACGTGCTTGTCTTCGTAACGACTGCTGATGCGTGTTGCGGTCTCGCCCAGGGCTAGGTGAATCGCTTGCAGCTGGTGGAGGACAATGCCTTGGTAGGCCAGGTGCAGCCGATGGACGTCAGCTTCCAGGCCCCCTTCGAGCTGGATGCACTCGCCTTCGTAGTCTGCAAATCCAACGGCGATCGCTCCCGGCACGGAGTCCAGCAGTTTTCTGAGAGGGGCGGAATAGGGTGAGCTCAATCTGTCTTCCAGGACGGATCAACCCGCAAGAGACTCGGGCACGGCGCCTTCCACCACGAGTTGACCCTGCTCGATCGCACGATTGAAGGCTCCTACCACCTTCTTGTCGTATTTGAGACCGATGTTTTTGTTGATCTTCTCGACGGCAAACTGAAAGGTCAAGGCCTGTTGGTAGGGACGGTTGGTCGTCATCGCATCCAGAGTGTCGGCCACAGCGATAATACGCGCAATGAGTGGAATCTCCTCACCCTTGAGCCGGTCTGGGTAACCGTTGCCATCCCACTGCTCGTGGTGAGAGCGCAGGCCAGGAAGGACATTGCGCATCTGCTCGATCGTTTTCATGATGCTGAAGCCTTTGACCGGATGCTGTTTCATGACCTCAAACTCTTCAGGAGTCAGAAACCCTGGTTTCTTCAAGATTCGGTCGTCGATGCCGATTTTTCCCACGTCGTGCAGCAGAGCCGAGATGCTGATGGTCTCAACGGTTCTCTCGTCCAACCCAAGCGCCCGGGCGATGATGACCGAGTACTTTGTGACCCGATCGGAGTGGCCCCTGGTATAGGGGTCCTTTTCATCGACTGCGGCCGCCAGTGCTCGGATGGTGCCAAGAAACAGCGCCTTGTTTGCCTCGCCAGCCTTTCGGATCTGCCGGATGTACAGCTCCAGGTCATCCGTCATCTTGTTGAACGTTTCGGCCAGCTCGCCGATCTCGGTGCGGCTTCGTATCTCGATCTTTTTGGAGAAATCGCCACGCGCGATGGAATGCGTGCTTTCTGCGAGTTGCTGGATGGGATTGGTAATGGCCCGCGCGCTGAGAACCCCGACGCCCCCGGCCAGCAGCAGCATGAGCGCACCCCAGCGGATGGTTTCTGCCTTCATTTCGGCGACCGTGGCAAATGCGTCTCGCTGGTCGATCTGGACGATCACGCCCCAAGGTGCTTCGGCGGCAACGGCGAAGTATGTCCCTAGCATCTGTTTCTCCAGCCCACCATCGGTCAGTTTGAACGGCCGGGTTTCCTGCAGGCGGACTTTTCCCTTGGACTTGCGCCACTCGTCGACGAAGGCCGCGACAATCTCAACGCGGCTGAGGTCCATGCCCGCCGGCATGGTTTTGGGATTGGGGTGGACAACAATCTGGCCATTGAAGTCCACCACGTACACGGTCTTTCCGGCAACGCTCGTCTCCGTAACCCAGCGGAGAATGTCGTCCAGCTTGAGGATCACTGTGACCGCTCCAATCCCCTTTTCGCCGGATTTGAGCGGGCTGGACATGATGATGACCGGCTCTGTTTCTTTGCCTAGCTCGATGGTGAGCGGTTCGCTGACGTAGGAGGTCTGGTTCTGGCTGGCAGACTGGAACGCCTTGGCGAGAAAGTGCTTTGTCATGCCTTCCTCGTCGATGTGGTGGACGCCCGCTTCCACACCCCTGCCCTTGTTGTTCACGATGTTGATATAGAGCAGATTTCTGGATCGTCCGACGAAATCCTCAAGCTTCTTCTCCAACCCACGATTGTTTTCCAACTCCAGTTCCCGGCCGCCACTCAGATCCAGAGAACTCTCCAAAACCCCTTCGACTTGCTCGCGAGCATGGCTCAGATGCAGTGAGATCAATCGGGCCAGCGATTGAGCGATCCCAATCTGAGAAAAGCGCTCCTGCGTTTGAAGCTTTTCACGATTGAACTGGATGAGCTGGTATCCGTAGAAGCCGAGTGGGGCGATGCTGACTACCATCAGCACCAGCAGCACGTGGTGAAGAACCTTGGCACGCTTAATGTTAAACATTGACCTGGAACGACTCTCCGGGGTGTGGGCTAGGCAAGCGCCGACACACTCATGTTATCGACAGGTCAAAAGGGCGAAGTTAGCCGTTTCGTCGGGAAGGATCCCGTGCTCTGGAAGCTCAAGACTGGGTGGGCGAGCCCCTTCAGTGGACCGTTCGTCTCGCGCCGGCACGCCGGGACTCTGGCTTTCCAGGCTTAGGTTTTTTCGGTTTTTGTGCCGGCTCTCATTGGAGGCCCGATAAAATCGCCGCAGTACCATCGTCAAGGATGCAATGCGACTAGCGGTCTTTCTGGATCCCCGAACCGGGTATGAGCTTGTTGTTTTTGAAAACCAGGCGAAGTTTGCCGTAGTGAAGGATGCGGATTCCTTGCGCCGGAAGCTCTTCTACCTGGTCGGGTTTGCCCATTATCGACAATACTCGATCCGCACTGGAGCCAAATTCAACCACTTCCGGTTGTTTCTTTTGAATTGGACGCGGAACAGCCGGCGCGGCCTTTGGCAGCGATGGAGCGGGCGGAGCTTTTGGCGCCTGCGTGGGTGCAGTCGGCGGCGGAAGGGGCAGGCCAACCGTCTTGCTTCGCATCGAATCGTGAACCCAGAACCCAACACCCAGCAGGAGGCCGAGAACCAGCCCGGCAGCTGCCGTTAACTTGACCCGCTTCCAGAACAAGACGTCATCCCGGCTCTGTCGAAGGGTCTCGTCGATCGCCGACTCTACTCGAGTCGTGGCAGACCCCGCCGCTAACTCGAGCTCATACTTCGCACGCCGCTTCGGATCTGTCAGCGTCTCCCGAATTCGGTTTAGCAGCTTCATTCTGGCTTCCGCTGGCGTTGGGTCGTTTCGATTCAGGTCGGGATGTACCTTGCGGGCCAGCGCGCGGTAGGCTTCTTCGATCTCTTCGGTGGTAGCCGAGCGCTGGAGGTTCAGAGCTTCGTAGAAATTCATGCGGCCAAGAGGAGGCGCCCAGACCCCTCCGGAAGAGCGAGTCTGGGCGAAGGTGAGCCAGGGCGCTTATTGAACCGTGAAGAACTCCCGGCGTGAGGTGCCTCCGGTGCTGCCGGATGTTCCCGGATTGGTGACCGAGATCGGGACAACTCCAGGAGCCGATATCAGCAGAGCTGGTACGGTGACCGTGATACTGGTGTCGCTTCCAGAGATCCGGTTCAGTCGCACAGTCCCGAAGTTCACCCAGGCATTCGGTTGGAAGTTCTCGCCAAAGATCGTCAGGTTGAACGCGCCAGATCCGGCGGGCTGGCTCGCAGGACTCAGCGGGTTATCTGCACGAATGATAGGAACGCTGCCCGACGGTCCAGAGGTGACGATGAACTCCACTTCGTTCGAGTAACCTCCACCCGGAGACGGGTTGGCCACTACAACACTGTAGGTGCCGCGACTCGTGATGCTCACGGGCGTCACAATAATCTGATTCGAGCTCACGAGTTCAATCGTGCTGTTGATGGCCTCGCAACCTTCACCCGGACCCAGGTTCGTCATGTTGATGACCGCCAGGATCTGAAAGCCGTCCACCGTGCCAGTGATCTGGATCACGTACGGTCCCGCGAAGGGGTTGGCGGTAAAAAGCGTCGACGTATTGTCGGTCAGTGGCGGAGCAAAGCCAAACGCGTCGCTGACGACCGTGACGGTGGGAGCACCACCGGGGAAAGACCCGCTGGGCCCGGTAGTGACAATGGTTGGAGCCGTGAACGTCACGGCGACGTTGGCAGCGGGCTGTCCGAGACTGTTGTATACCCGGACGCGCAACACAGTTCGTCCGTTGACCGGAACACATTGAGAAATACCTCCCACCGGAACGATCGCAGGGAAGATGTCAGGAATTTTCTGTGTCACAGCGACAACCGTTTGTGGGAAGAAATTGCTCCCATTGATCTTCATGTCAAACGTCACAGGGACCGGTCCAGGACCGATGATCGCGAGCGGGCCGGGAGGATCGAGCGAGGTGATGGTTGGCGCCAGATTGTTCACTTGGAACGTGACGGCCTCTCCAGAGACTTCCGGTAGCAGGCTGACGTTCCGCACGCGCACGCTGTAGAAGCCACCAAAGCGCAGAGCCTGCGCCGGAATGAAGGCTTCCAGCAGGGTTGGTCGAACGTACGTGGTGTCGATTTCAATGCCCTCAATGCCCGTCGCCCCATTAAAAAGAACACGGGCGCCTTGGCGAAAGCCAAAACCTTCAACCCGGATCGTCAAGCCTTCGGAATTGATTTCGTACCGCGCGTACGTTTCGGTTGGAGTGATGCGCGTCACCACCGGGAGCGGTGGTACCACGTAAAAGGGCAAGGCGTTGGAGCGAGTTTCGCCGAAAGGAAACTGGCCTGTGAGGTCCAGCTCATAGCGGCCTGTTGTGGCCAGCTGGCTCAAGTCGGATGGATTGCTGAGATTCAACCGAACAAACAACGTCTTGGAATCGACGAAGCTGAAGAAGATCTCCCGTCCGTTCGGGTTCAAAACGTTTGTGGGATCCTTGAAGAAGAGCTTTTGGCCGGGCGCGAAGTTCGTGCCCTGAATCTTCAAGCTGACTTCTGAAGTTCCGAAGATGGCATAGGGATCCGGATTGTTCCCCGCCGTCTGAGAGCCTGAATCGTCGTTCGTTACCACCGTGATTGAAGTGAGCGACGGACGCAACTCACGCACAAAGTCGACCCGTCTCGAACCCGTGTCGAGCCGAACTGCCGGATTGAAGGGAGAAAACATTCGGCCCGTTTGCTGGGGCTTCACAACGTAGTCTCCGGGAAACAGGCTGGAAAACAGGTATTCGCCATTGGCGTCGGTGGTTGTCGTCAGATCTGGGTTGCCCACTCTCGACAACACCACCGTAACCCCGGCTGCTGCTGCGCCAGTGCCCGTGGCACTGTAGTCCGTGATGCGCCCTCGAATGCCAAACAGAAACTGTGTTTGAGGAAGCAAACCCGAGGCTCGTTGGGGTGCCAGCTGGCTGTAGGACTTCGAGATGGTGCCGAGCTCCGCATAGCCAAAGACGGGGCCTGTGGAGCCGACAAAGACGTATCCGTCCGGCTGCCGCAGCGCTTCCAGAAAAAGTGACTCCACGGCCTCAACCACGCGTTGCTGGGGGTCGAGGCTTCTGCGAGTCTGTCCCAGAGTCGTTCCTTGCCGCGAAATCAAGAACAGATCGACATCGACTCGGGATCCTCCATCGTTCAGCAGTGCAATACCGGTAGCCGAAGTGGTGCTTCTCTCCACCGCTGGAAACAGGAACTCCGTCTGGCCGGATACCTGGGCTGGAGCGGCGCCAATCGACGAGCCACTTGAAGAGCCGGTTGCGAGAAATCCTCGCACGCCATTCGCTCCGGTCACACGCAGCACGCCGTGGTCTCCAGCGGAGGTCGCAGCTGGACCGAACAAGTCGACCAGCGTCTGGCGCAGAGAACCATTGGCACGAATCACCACAGGTCCGGAATTCAATACCGTCGAGGAGCCGGCAAGGGTGTAGGCCAGCGTGACCGTTTGGTCAGTGGCTCCAGTGTTAACCAATCCGATCAAAGAGAAACGATCCATCCCTCGAACTACCTGCGGGAAAGTCAGCGAACTCCCAGTTCCGGTAGCGGGTACGGCACTGAGCGCCGCCCAGTCGGTGCGGCCGAGTATCTTGTCCTGGCTGGATTCGGTTCGAGAGAAGCTGCGTACAACCTCGAAGCCAACGATATTCACTTCCTGCGACAAGATGTTTGCCGGCACAGAGCGCGCGATGACGTGCGAGGCCGCGTCGTAGGTTCTCTCGCTGCCAAAGACATTCGAGAGCGAGCCGCGAAACGATCCGAATGGGGGAACTTGACGATCCACGGTGGCGATGCTGGAACCGCTGGCACTCCTGACTTTGGTACAGGAACTCTGGTGCAAGGTCTGCGCCATTGGGTCATATTAGCGTGTGAAACTCTGGATGTACGCTGATTCGTTCTTCATTAGCAAGAACGCCGGTGGACTGTTTTCGCGCATCCCTTATCGCAACCCCATCAGCTGGCCCTTTTACAAGGTTTGGCCCAGGAATTCCTTAATCGGCTTCCAAGCGCAAGAGCGCGCTGACCTGCTGGCGGGAGCGAACGGCAACCTGGTCTACTCCGTTCCGACAGACACCGAAGGAAAACAGCGCCACAGCGAAGTCAACGCGACAATCGCGCAATTCCGCTGCGGCAAGGGCCGCTTGATCGTCTCCACTTTCGAGGTCGTCGCGCCGAGCATGGACGATCCCGTTGCAGCCATCATGCTGGCGAACCTCGTCGGGTACGCTGGCACCTCGTTCCAACCCAATCGGGAGTTTCTGCTCTAGCAGCTTGGGACACCCCTTTCAAATTGGGCTAACGATCGTTTTCGCCCCCTCGGGAGACGGCGCAATGAGGCCGAAAAACCCTCATACATTGTAGGTTCCCGAGGCGACGCGGCCGCCGCGGCCCGTCCAGTTGGTGTGGAAGAACTCGCCGCGTGGCTTGTCGACCCGTTCGTAGGTGTGTGCGCCAAAGAAGTCGCGCTGGGCCTGAAGCAGGTTGGCAGGCAGGCGGCCGCTGCGGTAGCCGTCGAAGAACGAGAGCGCGGTAGAAAAGGCCGGCGTGGGAATGCCCGCGCCAATGGCCTGGACGATGGCGCGCCGCCAGGAGGCTTGGTAGTCGTTCAGCAGCTTGCTGAAGAAGTCATCCAGCAGAAGATTGTTGAGCTGGGGGTTCTCGTCATACGCTTCCTTGATCTTGCCCAAGAAACGGCTGCGGATGATGCAGCCGCCGCGCCACATCAGCGCAATGCCGCCGAAGTTCAGGTTCCATTGTTGCTCCTTGGCCGCTTCGCGAAGGAGCATGTAGCCTTGAGCGTAGGAGATCATCTTGGAACAATAGAGCGCACGGCGAACATCTTCGACAAAGGAAGCCCGATCGGCTGTGATCGACGGTTTGGGACCCGTCAAGACCGTGGCCGCTTGTAAGCGTTCGTCCTTGAGAGCCGACAGGCAACGAGCGAACACCGCTTCGCCGATCAAGGTGACGGGGGTCCCCAGCTCGAGAGCACTGATGCCAGTCCACTTGCCGGTGCCTTTCTGTCCGGCTGTATCGAGAATCTTATCGACGAGCGGCGCGCCGTCGTCGTCCTTCTTCCGGAAGATCTCGGCCGTGATCTCGATCAGGTAGCTGTCGAGCTCTCCACGATTCCACTCCGCGAACACCTGGTGCAGTTCATCGGCACTGAGACCGAGCCCTGCATGCAAGAGCTGGTAGGCCTCGCAGATGAGCTGCATGTCGCCGTATTCAATGCCGTTGTGCACCATCTTGACGTAGTGCCCGGCGCCTTCTTCACCCACCCAGTCGCAGCACGGCGAGCCGTCTTCCACTTTCGCAGCGATCGATTGGAAGATGCCTTTCACGTGGGGCCACGCCGCCGGGTTCCCTCCCGGCATGATGGAAGGGCCGAACCGCGCGCCTTCCTCTCCGCCAGAGACCCCGGTGCCGATGAACAAGATGCCTTTCTCGCGCAGGTCGCGGGTACGCCGGGTGGTGTCGGGGTAGTGGGAATTGCCGCCGTCGATCACGATGTCGCCCTTTTCAAGGTGGGGCAAAAGCGCGGCAATCATTTCGTCGACGGTGCTGCCGGCTTTCACCATCAGCATGCAGCGGCGCGGTTTCTTCAGCGCCTGGACGAAATCTTCGACTGAGTGCGTACCGAGCACGCGGGTTCCTGCCGCTTCGTTGTGGACGAATTCGTCCACTTTCGAAACGGTCCGGTTGAAGACCGCCACGCGGTAGCCGTGGTCGTTCATGTTCAACACCAGGTTCTGTCCCATCACAGCCAGCCCAATGAGGCCGATGTCACAGCTTTCTCTTTCCATGATGGCTCCTCATGAAAGTCTTTCGGTTGGGGTGCCCGGTCTTGTTGCCACCGACCAGGGTTTGCGGCGAGCAGGATGTTCCATCGCTACAGGGACCGTGCCTGCCTCGGTGGAACCATTCGGGCAGCAAGAGCAGGCTCGAGTGAACCAGCGCCTCTGTCCGACGGGCGATGGTAGACGGACGCATTATAGTGGCCGTGAAAGCACATCACAAGCAACACGCTACGACGTGCGAGAGCCAGGTCGCAGGGGGCAAACGCCTTGCCCGAACCCATCGCGATCTTTTTTGATTCTGTTTTCCGCCTTCCAGCGTAGACTGCCGCCTGCAGACCAAGGCAACCCGTTTCGGGTTAGCTTCTAAGAGGAGCGTTCATGGCCAAATACAAGATTGCCTGGCTGCCAGGCGATGGCGTTGGTGTTGAAGTCCTTCAGGCAACACGAATCGTGCTCGATGCCGCCGAACTCGATGCAGCGTTTCTTCCAGGGGACATTGGTTGGGAGTGTTGGCGCCAGGAAGGCGAGGCCCTTCCGGAGCGCACGATCGATCTGTTGAAGCAAGTCGATGCGGCTCTGTTCGGCGCGGTCACATCCAAGCCAGTCAAGGCGGCCGAGGCTGAGCTGTCGCCAGCCCTGCAAGGCAGAGGGTTGATCTATCGCTCCCCCATTGTCCGGATGCGCCAGCTGTTCGATCTCTACGTCTGCTTGCGTCCCTGTAAGGCCTATGCAGGGAATGCGCTAAACTACAAGCCCGGCATCGATCTGGTGGTGTTCAGGGAGAATACGGAGGATCTTTACGCAGGCGTGGAATTCAGCCCAGTGCCCAAAGAGCTGGCGGAGCTGTTGGCCCAAATCTCCCCGCCTTTTGCTACTTTCAAATCCATGCCAGCCGAAGCCTATGCACTCTCCTGCAAGATCAATACGCGCGCGGGGTCAGAGCGGATCGTTCGGGCAGCTTTCGAGTTTGCCCGCAGGTTTGGCCGCAAGAAGGTGACCGTGGTGCACAAGGCGAATGTGGTGCGCGCAACCGACGGGTTGTTCTTGGAAACCGCCAAGGAAGTTGCGCGCGATTTTCCTGGAATCGCCGTCGACGACGCTAACATCGATGCGATGGTGATGTGGCTGCTGAAGAATCCCTTCAATTACGACGTGCTGGTGGCACCGAATCTCTACGGAGACATTATTTCTGACTTGTGCGCGCAGATGGTCGGCGGCTTGGGATTTGGCTGCTCTGGAAACATCGGGAAGAAGCTCGCCGTGTTTGAACCCACCCACGGATCGGCACCGAAATACGCCGGCCAGTTCAAGGTAAATCCGCTCGCAACGATTCTGGCGGCAAAGATGATGCTGGACTGGTTGGGAGAAACCGAGAAGGCAGGCCGTATCGAAACCGCCGTGGCGCGAGTCATCGAAGCTGCCCAAGTTAAGACCTACGATATGGGGGGAAGCGCCTCAACCCTCGACATGGCTAGAGCGGTCGCTGCCCAGCTGTGAGTGTAGCAAGCGGGCTGCGCAGCTCCGCGATACCGGGCGCGTCTGCCAGTCTTCGAACGTCACAAACTGTCGGTCGTGAAATCGTCAGAGCGGATCGGAAGGTTTCAGCGTCACCATCGTGGCGCCCCAACCGCCTGATTCGGGTGGGGCATCTTTGAAGCCGGCCACGTGCGGATGTTTGGCCAGCAGCGAACGAACGATGTTTCGCTGCGTGCCCGTTCCGCGACCGTGAATGATGCGAATCTCGCGAAACCGGCGTTGCCGGCACTGGTAGAGATATTCCTCCACAAGTGGCTCGATCTCTTTGGGAGAAAACGCATGGAGGTCGAGCGAGTCTTCGATTGGCAGGTGCACAACGAGGTCTTCCGCATCGATTGGTTCGGCAGATTCTCCGGTGTTTGCCTGCGGGCTCGTCTGTTCGAATTCTCTATCCCCGCCCATACTGGTCTTCGATTCGCACGATGTCGTTCTCGTCGAACTCCCCAAATGAGATTTCCAGCCAGCGACTGGGCCGGTTGCCGACACCAGCCATGCGATGGCGCGCGCCTCGAGGAATGAAGATCTCCTCGTAGCAGGCAGGCTCCCATACGCGGTCGTCCAGCGTGACACGCAGGCCTGAATCCAGAGCTACCCAGAGTTCGTTGCGTTGGCGATGATACTGCAGCGAAAGCACCTCGCCAGGATTCACGGTGATGATTTTCACCGTGCTCACCTCGTTATGCGTATAGCGGCGAAACCCGCCCCAGGGTCGCTTCTCTTCGTAGATTCGAGAACGCGGATCGTCGATGGGTTCTTCAGCCATGGGCTCCTTTCTTGAGCGGAGTTATGACGACAGCAGCTGCCATTTCTGAAAGCCGAAAGGCTTCTTCTCGGCATCGATCGATTCCGGCTTAAGGACTTCGTCGCCGATCGCGGGCTGGCCGAATGTGACCCTGAAGGAAGCCGAAAGGCAGATGCCCGTACCCACGCTGCATTGGGAGCTGCCCGCGCTCCCACGAGCCCACAGCCGGAACAGAGCTTTCGGACAACGCACTTCTGCCACTTCACGGCAACGCCTTCTGGGTTCGCGCGTGGCGCTCAATCTCACGAATCAAACCAGTGGCCCGCCGCAGCTCGTTCTCTCGGGTTGGCCGATAAGGGCTGAAGCGCAGAAGCTGGTAAATCGCCGTAAGTTCTTGCACCTGTCGCCGAACGTGCGAGTTCTCAAACATCGCGGCGAACTCGGAGGCTGTCGCAGCGGCAGGCTTGGGGCTTCCGTACTTGGCGGCCAAGTTGAGGAACTCGCCATAGAAGCGCGCTGCCAGGCTCGCTGGGTTATGTCGCAGAGCTCGCTTCATCCATCGTCGCTCCTGCATCCTCCAACCAGCTGCCAACGCCAGCCCCAGAGCCAGCAACAGGGCTGCCGGCGTGACGATTGAAGCCGGCGATTCCTTGACACTCCTTACGGCACGGGCGGCCAGCTCCTGCAGCCTTCGATACCATTGAACGGCGCTGCGGTAGATTCCTTGCTGACCCTGCCAGCTCCATTGAGAGGCTTTGTCTTGCAGATCGCGGAAGAATGAGAGCTGGATGGCGTCGTCGTAGCCGACAACCCACTCAACCCAAAAAAAGTCAAAGGCGTCCAGGTAGTTGCCCAGGACAGCCGAGAACCGGCTGCGCGCCAGCGGCTCGGCCGCGGCAGGAGTTGGATCGAACGGTATCCATCCCCGCTCCTCTATCCAGGCTTCGACCCAACTGTGGGCGTCCCGGCCACGAAAGACAAAGGTTTCGCCAACGTCGTTGTACTCCCCAGTCTGAAATCCATTGACGATGCGGGCGGGCACATGGAGCATTCGCAGCAGGACGACCATTGCTGAAGCGAAGTACTCGCAGTGTCCGCGGCGTGCCTGTTTCGACCAGCTTCGGCCGTCGAAGTAGTCGAGCGTCACACCCCGCCACTTAGCGCTTTTCAGCAAGGCCGGATCGCCCGTAACGCGCACCCTCATGACCACCGCTGGGTCCAGCTGGATGGTTCCGATGCCTCCCAGCCGGATGGTGTCCGAAAATCCACTGAGGCTTGAGGAGCGTCCGACTCGCTGAAAGTACCCCGATCCGACGCGCGGAATTGCGAAGAAAAGACCGGAGCCCAACACGGCGATAGCGAGAAAGCTGCCTAATGAAACCAGCGCCAAGGAGCGCACCGCTTGTCTGCGGATGGTTGGTGACCACAATTCTGAGACCGTTGATGCAGGCCGAGGTTGGTCCGCTAATTCCGTTCCCAGATCTTGAGGCCTCGCCCGCTCAGCAGCGCGCTTCATTTCGAACGCCATGAGGGCGCCTAAAGCGACCAGAAGATAGAGGCTAAACAAGAGGAGAAACGAGAGGTCGATCGTGAGTGAAGAGGCTGCCAGCACCTGAAGAAAGCTCAGGATGAGCAGGTCTACGTAGTCGCGATCTTGCTTTGACGGCTGGTAGCTCCTGACGAGCTGAATGAAGAGAATCAAATGCAGCGTGGCCGGTACGAAGGAACCCGACAGCTGGAAGATGTCGAGCAGAAAGAGAGGAACGTAGATCCAGCTCAGCAAATTGCCGAGCCGGTGTTCTATGTGAAATCGAGCCGCGAAGCGCGGGTGGAAGCGTGGAAGAAACAGCGCTAAGAAGAGAAAGCCGATCGGCGCTGGTATCTGTCCAGCGGAGGCGAGGATTCCGAAGCCGATGGCGGTCAGCAGGTCAGTCGCGGTTTCGAAGGGCCCTTCCAGCGGGTGCGATTCCTCCTGCCATACGCGAGTCCAGTTCGCTTGGGTTTTCGTCGACATCGTCTGGAACACTTCTGGCCCAAACCTCACAGCTCACGCCAGAACACGACGTGGGCCGAACTCCAAACCACCGTTGGCACTTGGCCACGACGGCTGGCGGTAAAGATGATCTTGAAAGAGGCGTCCGAGGCAAGGGTCCGCAGATTGGAAGCCGCCGAGGTTTGAGGTTCAATCAACGCTAGAATCTTCAGGTTCTCGATCAGCCCCGATTCGCTCTGGCCGTAGCGGGTCGATGCTGTGGGCGTCACCAACCGGGTCTCGCAACCCATTTCTTGAAAGTGGCGCAGCGCGTTGGCACACAGCACGACCGCTTTCTCGAACGCGGGACGGTCTCCTTCCTCAAAATCGGCCAGGGTATTGTCGAAGACAATACAGCATTTCCGGTCATCTTCTTTGGTGAACTCGCGAACCATTAGCTGCCCCGTCTTGGCTGAGGCCTTCCAGTCGAGAAACCTTCCGCTGTCATCGGTCCGGTAGTCGCGAATGGAATGCAAATCCGAGCCAGAGCCCCGGCAGTAGCTCTCGAACGCGCCGCTGAGCAACGGCAGCATTTCGAAAAACTCGTTGGGCGGTTCGGCTTCGGGCAGGGCAACCACTTCGACGTTCAGCGGCAGCTCTCGCGTCTTCCTCACGAAGCCAAACGGGTATTGCGTTCCTACCTCCAGCCGCGCCAGGCGATACAAGCCTCTCTTGGGCAATTGCAGCCAGAGGTTCTGCCGGGAGCTGGCGCGTGCCGTCAGGAACGGGAAGTAGGCCGATTTCGAGGGCAGGTCTACGGCCCGCTTCTGCCGTTTCGAATCCGCCTGCGGGGAATGCGCGAGCGGGCAGCTGAGCCAGCAAGAGAATGCCGGCATCCAGGCTCGCCGATTGTGTAACCTGAAAATCGAAACGAACGGTCGCGCCGCCGGAATGCATTCGGGCAGATCGATCTCGGCGGCGAGCTTTCTCAGATTCCAATGCGAGAGGCACTCCGAGATCGCCAACAAAGCCAGCGCCGCCGAGAGAATGATGAAGATGAGATTGTTTCCCGTATTGAATGCAGCGGCGGCAACGATGAAGAGGACGAAGAGAAAAATCCATCCGCCTCGAGTAATCCGGAACGACAACCGCAACCACTCGCGGCGAACGCGTTCAAAGAGGCGGGGGACGACGGTCAGCGATACGACTGCCGCCAGCACCAGCGAGAAGACGGCCAGCGCCACGGCAGAAATTGCATTCCCTTCGACCGCTGCCAGTGAAGAGGCCAGCGCGGCGCCGAGGGCAAGGCCCAACGCGAGTGTTGCTGCCAGGCTGGAGGCAAGCTGCCTCCAGGTGAAGTGTCCCGCTTGCGAGTGTTGCCTTGCCATCACGAATGACCGAGCGGGCTTGCCCTAGCTATTGCTAGTTTCTGTCGCAAAACGGATCAGGTGGCATCTACAGGGTTCAGCGTGCCTCCACCTATAGGGGCGAGACTCCCGGCCCTTCCGGCTTTAAGAGGCTGTCTGGCCGGCCTTGGGAGCTTCGCGACAGAAACTAGCGGCCGGAATCCTAAAGCGGCACTTCAACAGAATCCAGAATCTCCTGCACGATCCTTTCGGCTTCTTCACTACGGCGCAGCGTCGAGGTGGCCCGCTGGTTTGCCACGATGCGATGAGCCAGAACAGGAATCGCCAGCGACTTGATGTCGTCGGGAACGCAATAGTCGCGTCCCCGGACATAGGCTCGCGACTGGCACGCCCGCAGCAAGGCCAGCGACCCTCTTGGACTGACTCCCAGGCTCAGGGATTCCGAGTTCCTGGTCCGATCGACAATCCGGAGTGCATAGTCAACGATGGATTCGTCAATGTGAATCGCACGGACGGCCTCTTGAATCTGGAACACCTCACCCGCACTGATGACCGCTTGCAAGGTTGACAAAGGGTGACACTGACTCTGGCTGCGGAAGATTTCCTTCTCGTCTTCCAGGGAGGGATAGCCCATCTTGATGCGCATGAGGAACCGGTCGAGCTGCGACTCGGGCAGCGGATAGGTTCCATGATGTTCCACGGGATTCTGAGTCGCTAAGACCAAGAACGGTTTGGGCAGCTCGATCGTCCGATTGTCGGCAGTCACCTGCCCTTCGCTCATGGCTTCCAGCAGAGCGCTTTGCGTCTTGGGTGTGGTCCGGTTGATTTCGTCAGCCAGTATGACGTTGGCGAAAATGGGACCAGGCTTGAATTCGAAGGCCTGCCTGGGCTGGTTATAAATAGA
>VFZK01000093.1 GCA_016871215.1 Acidimicrobiia bacterium
AAACCGTCCAGTGGGAACTGCTCGACCGCGGTGAATTGCACCTGGTCCGACTGCAACCACCCCAGCCAGCGACCAAAAAACGGGCTCCCAGGCTTGCGTAGCCGCCCGGGGGTTTTGCAGCGGAATCAATTACCTAAACAACTTTGTCTTTCGAGGAAGCTTTCGTCGCTAAAATTCTTCACAAACATCTACAGGGTTGTCAAGGAAATTTTTATATTCCTGCGGTTCAGACAGTGGGGAGGGAGAACTTGGGCCAGGGGATAGGGGAGGCCAAGATGTTTCTGAATGCGGATCCGTTTTCGCAAGGGTGGCAAACGCTGCAAGCCTGGAAGCGGCAGTGGGTGTGACACAGGACGCAAAGGCCCACGTGACGCCGGGAGTCGGAGCCAAAAGGAACGGGTGAGTTTTGGAACTGTGGGACGACTCGCTTAAGGGGCGCGTGGATTTTGGAGTTGATGAGCGAGGCCGCGGCGGAGCTTGCGAGTTTTGGCGAGTATTTTCTTGCGCGCGGGCGCGCTGAGAGTGAGGGCCATTTCCTGGTATTGCAAGGGGTCCAGAAAGGCGACGTAGTTTTGGTGATAAATGACGATCACGGAGAAAACGGGCCGCAGCAGTTCCAAAATGCGGGACGGGGTTTTCGGGTTGAGTTGCTGGCGCTCGGTGCGGAGCAGATGCCACTGCAGCAGACTATAGGTAAGCAGGACGAAAGTGACCTGATTGACGACCATACTGAAAGCACGCGAGGAGAAGTCCTCAATGCCGGAGAAGCATTTCAGTTGGCGATGACGTTCTTCAATGGCGGTACGGAGTCCGTATTCATGGCGGATTTCAGCAGCACTGACAATCGGCTTGGTCTCCAGAAGCATCCAGTACTGGCAATGACCATCGGCATAGACTTCGCGGTTTAACACGGCGTGGATCGGAACCGGACAACTCGAAAACGTGTTCAGGGCAGGGATGGCGGCGACTTCGGAACGGACAATGGTTTTTTTCGGGTCTGGCATTAGATCCGGCGCTTCGGCTCGGCGCTGAGCCAAAGTCCGCTGGCGCTTGGCTTCGCGCTTGCGGACCGCTTCGGGCCGATGAACGGGTATGGGCTTGGGCGCGGGAGTTGGGGAGGACCAAGACTGAAACTGCAGGAAGCCTCCTTCGGCCAGTCCCACGGCATCGCGATAGACGTCCATGTTCGTCCTGGCGGGGATCAACACATCCATGTGATGTTCCCGTTTGCAATGCCCGATCGAGGGTCCATCGATGAAACCACGGTCCAGGATGAGACGCTGGATGATCCCACGTCCATGGAATCGGACAAAATCGTCGACCATCTCATAAAGCAGCGGGCATTCATTGGCGTTGCCTGCGACGACGCGGAGACCGGCATAGAAGAAGAATTCCCCGGCTCGGTTCGTGTGGATTAAGCTGACGAGCTTGTAACAACGTCTCCAGGTATAGGCCGCCTGTTCTTTCTTTGTGAGTTTCTTACTGTCAACCGGGTGGTTGTGCTCATCAAAGAGAAGTCGTACAGAACCTTCATAGGCTTCATTGTCGGGAACAAACAGGTAGGTGCCATCCCCAATAAAGATTCCTTCCGGATCGAAGGCGTGATGCTGTTTGAAGATTCCCGTAACATCACGGTTAAACCACTCCTGCAGTAAATCCGCCTCGGTCTTCCGCGCCATCTTGCGCAAATAGTCCTGATCGCATGGCGTTTGCCGGTCATAGTCGTTCTTGTCGTTGAAACCTTCGCAACGGAGTGTGATATCCCCGGTATCGGGATGCACCGCCTTGAACCCCATCTTCGGTCCAAAAGCCTGAACCATCCCGCCCGTGCGCACAATATAAGGATAGGCGTGGAACTGGTGGACTCCATGAAACCGCATGGAGATATTGCTGGCGATATAGACCCACAGCGGAACGTCATGTTTCTTCGACGGTGAAGGATAAGTCGCTGCCAGTTTTTCCAGGACCTTCCTGCTCGCGATGGCACGGAAGAAGTCCGTCTCCGACAACTCGCCGGCCGCATCGACGTAATCGAACTCACCACGGCGAAATGCATCGCAAACCAGTCGATCATTGCGCTCAAAGAGCATCACCGCCGATGGCTCTCCGGCGCTGTTGTCCATCAGGGCTTCTCCCGCCGCAACTTTTCGATTTGGTCGAACAACTTCAGGATCTGTTGATGAATCTCGGTCACCCGCGCCCGGGCGCGGCGGTATCGCAGATAGTGCTCGCTATGGGCCCGCAGTCGATCCAGTTTGTCCGGCGGAATCGTCCTCAGCCGCGTCTTGCCCTGATGACTCCAACTGAGCACCATGCTGCGATGCAACTGTCCGGCGGCGCAAGCGCAAGAGGGCTTGCCGCACTTGCGGGCCAGCTCATAGACATTGCCTTTCACCAGAGCGGAACGCTCGCAAGCCACCTCGAGCGCCCCCTCCAATTCTTTCAGGGCAACCCATAAGGCGCCGCGGAGCCGGCTGAGCTTGTCGAGGTCTGCCTTCTTCTGCATGCTATTACTATATATAACATACAGCAATCCAAGACGCCAACCAAAAAAATCATCGCCTGATCGAAAATGCTCACTGATAATGCTGGAAGCTCAATCCTGGCGGGTCTTCAGCGCGGCCTCACTCTAGTGTCTGAATCGCAGTTATATTCAGCATTCGATTTCAAAATATCGCAAATTGAATGCAGCTATCGGCGAAAAAGGCCTCGGGCTGACCACTCGGGATCCTGAATTAAGCGGAATTGGGACTCGATTCTTCGAAGGCTCACATTGAAGAAATGCTCTGTTGAGGATGAACCCGCTGATAATCCTGGAGAAAACAAAGCCACGTCGCAATGGCAAGGACGAAGCTGCCCGCAATGCCCAGCCCAGCCGCCAAGCCGAAAATCTGCTCGACTGTAAATTGAGTTTTCAGGAGTCCGAAAAGATAGGCAGACAAACCGCCGGCAATCGAGCCGATCATGTTGACGAAGCCTACTCCAAAGCCGTGTTGTGTTTTTGGAAGAACATCGACAACCGACGCCAGAAAGTTTGCACTGAAGATTCCCTTAAAAAAACCATAGGCTAACGCAGCTAGTTTCACTCCCGCGAGTGAGTCTCCAGCCGCGATAAAGTAGAAGGAGGGTGAGCACAGAGTCAGTCCAAAGATCATCAGGTAAAGACGCCCTCGCCTGTGTTGCTTCGTAAGCCAGTCCCCAAGGAGAGCACCACAGAACAACCCTATCACCATGGAAACCTGAACGTATCCCGTGGCAACCAGCCCGGCCGTAGCCAGAGGAAGACGGAATTTTGCCTGCAGCAAATCAGGGAGCCAGGCATATAGAATCCAAAGCATTGCGCAGATGGCAAAGAAAACGAAGCAAAAGACGACATAGGTCGGAGTCGTCAGCACGGTTGAAAGCCCCGTGTCTTTGCGGTTCGCGGATTCCTCGCTGGATGACTGCTTTTCTGCCTTTTCTTTTAGAAACACCAGCAGCACGGCGCCGTATAGAATCCCTGCCAGGGCCACCATCCACAGCATCCAGCGCCAGCCCAGAGATTCGGCGACAAAGCCCCCATACCATCCGCCAAAGATGACCCCTGCAAACTGCCCCGTGCCGTGCAAGGAGAGGGCTTTGGAACGGGAGAACTCTGAGTGCATTTGAACGATCAGTGCGATAGCTGCCGGAATGTAAAGTGCCTGAGTCAAGGCCAGGGCCGCGCGCCACGCCAGCAGGCTCGAAACGGATTGCGTAAAGCCAATCATCACCGTGCACAGACTCCAGAGAATTACGCTGCTGACGACCAGTTTCTTTTTTGAAAAACGGTCGCCAAGATAACCCGCTACGGGATTGGCGAGAGCGTAAGTCCAGAGGAAGACAGTTCCGGTCAGCCCAAGTTGGACTTCGCTAAACTGAAGTTCAGTCCGAAGTATGGGAAAGATGGAGAAAATCGACTGGCGAGCGACGTAGGCAAGAAAGAAGGCCCCCCATAGACGTAGGACCAAAAACCAAGCCTGAAAGTCCAGAGAACGTAACCCGTGGAGGCTTTTGGAAAGTTGCATTTTGATCCTTTCAATCCGAACACTGTTCTGAATCGAAAATCCAACTCCAAATTGGGCCTTGCTCGCAGCCACGCCCAGCCCCTGAACTCAGCCAGAGGCGCGGTAAAACTCCAGCAGGGCATTGGCGACGGAGCGTACCGTAGCAGCCAGGTAGGCGCGTCCGTGACCGGCGTCTGCCCGATCGGGGCTGTCGGAGTATCCGTCGATGTTTTGCCAGCTACCGTGCTTCTCCACCCGGTAAGGGGCATGGAAGCCACGGGCGTCGGAACCGGTGGTCCCAGCCCGGTGAGGACGCGGCTCATGAACCAGCTCTGGGCGCAACGCCATGACCTGTGAGGTTTCAAATGCCCCTGCATGGCCTGGCAATCGGCCCCGGAGGTGCGCCTCTTCCTGGACCAAAGCGTCCCAAGCGAGGGTCCAGTACGAAGCTGTAGCCAGACGGGACGGGTGTTTCAAAGCCAGATCCCGCGCCACGAGTTGGATTAATTCGTGATTACCCCCATGGCCGTTAAGAAGAAAGATGTTGCGAAACCCGCCGATAATGAGCGACTCAACCAAGTCATAGAGAACCCGATAGTAAGTGTCGGTGCTAAGAGACATAGTACCGCCGAATGGAAGATGATGATGAGAAGAGCCAAACGGCATAGTCGGGGTAACGAGAACGGGAATCTCTGCTGCGATTTGAGCTGCCGCAGCGCGGGCCAGGTGCTCAACAGTGAAATAATCGGTGCCTACGGGCAGATGCGGCCCGTGCTGCTCGATAGCACCGACCGGGAAAATCACAAGTGTTTTCTCTGCGACGGATCGGGCCTCTTGACGATTTAACTCCTCGAGTAACAAACGTGGATTCATCAGATTCTCCCTCTTTAAGCGAACTTGCACGACTCGACCCGCGACATGATCGAGCCCGAAAACACCAGCAGCCGGGATCGTCGTCAACTTTACTCTTCTCAAATCGGGGATAGAAATCGACGGATAGCGTTACTGGTGATCCGGGACACCATTGGGTCCACCAACAACGAAGCGGGATAGGTGATGGAACCTACAGAAAACACGGCTCCGCCGCCATCCAGCTCGTAACAAATCATCTCGGCACCACCCTCGTCAGGATTCAGCCCCTTGGCTAGTAGGACAGTCCCGCTTGGGGAATACCGGCTCCTTTTGTCTGTCTCATGGCCCGAGGCCCCGCCAGAGCAGCGCTCCTGCAAGTTTTGCATACCGAAAAGATCGTTGTTGCGCAGTCCGGTTCCTCCAAAAATCCAATGAGATGCATCCACAACTCGATATGGAGCCGCTGTCATGATCCCACTCTCGGTGCAGACCACACCCAGCAAATTGGCCTCCGACTCGGCTGTGCGGTGAAATCGGCTTTCATACCAAATCCCGGGGTTCGCGGGGTCGGCCATGCCAAGAGAGCCGCCAGTGCTCAGCAACTGAGTTTTACAGCGCAAACTGGACTCATCGAGAAACTCAACCTCACAGTTGAGGCCATTGCCTCCCAAATACATCAAGTGGCCACCCCGTTTGTGGACCCATTCTTTGACACGTTGGTACATAGGATGCGACCAATACTCCGGATGTACGTGGATAATCAGAATCTTATAAGCATCTAGATCCAGTTGGCCGGCATGCAATTGGTAGTCGGAGTATAAGTCATACGAATGTCCTTCGCGCTCCAGCCAGCCCAGAAGGCGCCACTCAGCAGGGCCAAGATGAGAGGCCTGTCGCCCCTCGATCGCGTTGGTAACTTCCACTGTTTCGGGAACCTGATTGCCCGGCTCGGGGCGCTCAAACGAAAGTGGGGCATAGGCATTGTCAGGCGGTTGCCAGGGTCGAAAGGCGCTATTTGCGTACCGAGCCAAGTCCTGGCGCGAGTTCACGGTAGGTCGGGGAGGAAGAGCGTCAGCATTGATATAGTTGCTGCGCCCTCCAAAATTGTTGTAAGCATTCCATGTGTTAGTTGAGGCAAGGATGGCAATTGGCGCCTGCGGCCGAGCCGGCGCCACGACCCAGGGAAAGGAAAAGAACCTGCCAGACTCGCCCTTGGCGTGGAAGTAGTACAGGCCAGAACGCTCCGGGGCAGTGGCGAACTGTGTGTGGTGAGGACTTCCGTACCCGATCCTGTTCCAGCCAACACCAGTACGCGTGTAATCCCCGTCCGGCGTGATTTGCATCACGGCTCGCGGGCCGTGCTCGTCGTACCACCCGAGCAGCTGGCAAAACTCCTTCTGCCATCCGTACCGCCACAAACTCAGCCGATAAGGTTCCACCGAGTGCACACGAAACTCCGCCTTTTCTCCCGATTTCACCCACTTTGGCCAGATGTAACCTAGTAAACCATCGGAGAGAAGCCGAAACTGATGGGGTCTCTCCGGGGCCACCTGCACGTCAACGCTTTTTGACCCGAATCCTTGCCTTGCCAAGGTGACCCGGTAGTTACCCGGTTCGATCTCGGCGTAAACACCACCACGGGATGTCGAGCGAACCGCAGCAACGCACTGCCCGTGTTGTTCAAACTCCAGCGACACGTCAGCCAGTGCGACATATTGTTCGTCGCTGACATATCCAACAAGCATGGTTCCCCTCACTCTAGGAACTTGAGCGCTAACTACACTCGAATCGCCTATTCAGACTACCGAAGGCAACTTTAATCTCTGTTCAGCAAGGTCACCTTTGACCTTGTCGATGGGAAGACGAGGGATACGAGTAACTGCGTCGCCATGCCATGGTCAAGCGATGACTAACAGTCCGGGTTGACCGTGAAGCGCACTCCGTTTAGCACACAGCAAATCTCAGAGAAGTTGCAGTCCTCTTAGGATGGCCGTGAGTTCTTGGCGATCCTCCGGCTCTAGCGGTGTCAGAGGTAACCGGCAGGGGCCCGCAGGGAGTCCAAGCAGATTCATCGCTTCCTTTAGAACGGCGATGGCATATCCTTTGCGCTTTGCTCGAAGTCGGGCGATTGGCGCAACTTTCTCAACGACTAATCTCTTGACGCTAGCGTAATCTCCGATTTGAGCAGCCCGGTAGATGGACAGCGGAATTTCGGGCGCAAAATTCGCCAAGCCGGTCGTGAAACTGGAGGCACCGCAAGCAAAATAGGCTGGCACCAGCGGCTCGGCCATGCCATTGATCCAGGCCAGCCGGTTCCCCAGTCGCTCCACTGTGGCTACGAAAGCCTTGAGATCCCCGACTTCGTCTTTGAGCCCGACGACGTTTTCGATTTGCGCCAGCCTTTCGACAAGCTCAGGTGTATAAGAAAAATGTCCTGTGCTGAAGATAATCTGGCCTAATCTTGACGCTTTGGACAATGCTTGATAGTGGTGGACAAGTCCTTCGAGGTTAGGTTCGACAAAGTAGAAGGGATTGATCATCAGTCCAGAGGCTCCTTCTGACTCGGCGAACTTGGCCAGTTCACATGCAATTCGGGTACTATGACCGATGCCGGCTAATACGGGGACGCGACCCTTCGCAGCCCTTACCGTGCTGCGAATGACCTGGTGGTACTCCTCGATGGTGAGAGAATAAAACTCAGCCACTCCGCCGGCACAAACGATCGAGTGCACTCCAGCAAGGCACATGGAGTCTACAAGTCGGATCAATCCCCTGGTATCCAGATCATGATCATCCGTGAACGGTGTGATCACAAAGGCAAGTACTCCCTTGAGCTTGTCTTTCAGTTCTTCTGGTGTCATGGAGTCGACTCCGCACGAAATCTTTCTTGCTTTAGCCGCACAATTGGGGAAGGGTATCTTCCATGTACAATTTCGAGCTGCACGAATTATACACAACTTACCGCTTTTGGTAATAATTCTCAGAATCCTGAATTCCAGCCGGTGAAGGCTAACGGTTCTTTCTGACGGGTGGCGATGGAAAGCTCATAAGTCCAGGCGTGGCTTTGCGATTTTTGTCAGTGATGGAGACCTCGACTTCATGGTTTCCAATACGGATGACTCCTCACAATCGTTCGATTTGAACATTGGATCACGTTCCGAGAACGATCGACAACAGAAGCAATGACGACGAGTCCCGTGTCGGAATCGCTGTAGGCCCCGGAAACCAAAACAGATTTGCTTGGTTAGCGGATGGCGCATTCGCGCCGCTGCTCCCGCAATTAGCAGTTTGCCGATAATAATCTCAAAGACAAATCCACGTGCGGGTTATTGTAGATAATGGGACTGGACATGGAATTCGTGGGTCATGACGTCGTTGAAGAAAGCAGCGAATAATCAGAAAGATGCCCTCTCTCCAATGACTGGCTTGATTGACCGGATGATTCCTTTTTTTTCCTGAGCGGTGACAATCTGGTTAATCCCAATGGTTAATATCTTGTCAACCTGTCCGCTTGGCCACCGAATCTCCAGTTCATCGATCGTCGTTCTCGCTCCCAAGCCAAAGTGAATTCGCGGATCATTTCCGGAGAGGTAACTCTCCCCGCTGCGCGCGGTGGCGTACTGAATAAGGTCGCCTGAGGTCAGCTTCAGTCGAGCACCTATACCGTCTCGATTGCTCAGAGTTCCAGCAAGCTTGATCGTGATCCAGTTGGAAACCGGGCGGCTCATGTTCTCCAAAAGTGTCGGCGGACCTCCCAGATTGGTATAGAGGAGGTCAAGGTCTCCATCGTTATCGAAGTCCGCATAAGCTGCTCCACGTGATGAATAGTTCTTCGCAGTGTCTATCCCTGCACGCTTCTCGAACTCTGTAAAACGTCCTGGAGCAGACTGTCGGAAGATCAGCGGTCGCTGCGCAAACCCTTCCTTGAATCCGGTGACTTGGTCGACCTGAGGGTAAACATGTCCGTTGGCGGTGAAGAGGTCGAGCCACCCATCGTTATCCAGGTCTGCGAAGAAAGTACCCCACCCGAGGAAGGGCAAAGTCGGGAGGCTAACTCCTGTCTCTGTCGAAACGTCCATGAAAGTTTGCTTACCGGCATTCCTAAACAGTGTGTAGTGTTCATCAGAGAACGTTGTGACCAAGACATCCATTGTCCCATTCCGATCATAGTCTCCAATGGCGACTCCCATGTTTGCCTGAGCGATTCCCTCGATCGGATAAGCCAACCCCCAAATTTCTCCAACTTCCTCAAACTTTCCCGTCCCTAGGTTGTGATACAGGTAGTTTCTGCCGCGGTCATTGGCAACAATGATGTCGAGCTTCCCATCGTTGTCGAAATCGTCAAAGGATGCAGTGAAGCCAAAGAGAAGGCTTCGATCTTCAACGCCGGCCTGACGGGTGACATTCTCAAAGGTTCCGTTGCCGTTGTTGTGATACAGAACGTCGGGAGCTCCTTTCATCCCTGGGGGCCCGCAGTAGACTTTCAACCCTCTCCAAGTGCAACTCCGCTGCTCTTCGATCATCTGAGTTGGATCAAGATATGCGGCGACGTAGAGATCCAGGAAGCCGTCGGCATCGTAATCGCCGAAGGCAGCTCCGGTGTACCAGCTAAATTTGCCATTCACACCCGCATGCTTGGCAATCTGGGCAAAAGTTCCGTCACCCCGGTTCTTGTACAGAAAACACTCGCCGACATTGGACACAAACACATCAACCCAGCCGTCATTGTCAAAATCGGCGGCAGCGCATCCAGTTCCCCAGGCGTGTCCCGAAACCCCAGCTTTAGAGGCGACATCTGTGAAGGTTTTGTTTCCGTTGTTCCTATAGAGATAACTTGCCGCTCCACTGTGGGGAGCGACGCCATGGGTTCTCAGTTCCGGAAGGGTTGAACCGTTAACGACAAAAAGATCCAGCAAACCGTCATTGTTGTAATCCAACCAGCATGCGCCGCTGCCGTTAACCTCGATAATCGCCGTCTTTTCGTCGCTGCCGCAGGTCGTAACCCCTGTTACCCCCGCATTGGCACTCACATCTCGAAATAACATCTTGGATTGCGGTGGGGCGGGAGTTTTCTGGATAGCCCGATGATCGGGACTCTGAATGGCTGCTGCTAGAACCGTTAGTGAGAATAGAGTTGGAGCCAATGTCCTCATATTGGGTTGGAGGTCGCCGTAGAATGATGAGTGCTTTCGTCTATCGTCCCGATAAGAGACTTGGGCCAACCTCAAGGTGGCTTTTAGGTGCTTCGAGAGCGCGTGGACTTTTATTGTAACTTTGCAACAATGAGGGGCCCGGACTACCGGTTCGGTTTTGCAGCTTCAGATTGCTGAAGAGCATTGGCCCGGCTCAGGGCCTGTTCCGCCTCTTTGAGATTTCCCTGGTCCTTTAGAGCAATTCCAAGCGCAAACTGCACTTGGGCATTGTTGGGGGCCGCGTCTGCCGCCCGACGAAAGGCTTGAGCAGCATCAGCGATTCTGTTCATCGAGCGGAGTGCCAAGCCTAGGTTAAATAGCGCCTCAACATATTGGGGATTCAGTTCAGAAGCCGTACGAAAGTGATCAACAGCTTTCTCCATTTGTTTGTTTTTGGAAAGGATGAGGCCCAAGTTGTTGTGGGTTTCCGGAAAATAGGGATCCAGGCCCAGCGCTTTCTCGAACTCACCGTAAGCTACGTCCACCCGTCCTGCCTGCAACAACACAGTCCCGAGGTTGTGATGTGCCCTGGCATTGGTTGGATCGAGTTCTATGGCCTTGTTTAGTTCCGCGATGCCTCGTTCCGTATCCCTGATCGTCGCTAGAGCGACTCCCAGATACATGTGACCCTGGGCGGATCCCGGGTCAACTTCCAAGAGCGATCGAAAGTTCTTAATCGCATCTTCCACCGCTCCCTTAGTCAGATTGGAGAGGCCACGTCCCAATAGCCTTTCCAGGTCCTCACGCTTCTGCTGCGACTGGCGGATTTCCTGAGATTTCTGAAGTTCCTTTTTCCCTTCTTGAGAGTTGCCCAGTCGAACTAAGGTCTGGCCGAAACTGTAGCGAATGTTCCAGTCGTTCGGTTCCCTCTTCAAAATTTCTCGACACTGTTCCAAGATTTCGTCCCACCGTTCCTGAGAAATGAGGAGTGTGACAAGCTGGCGTCTCGGCTCCACGGAATCCGGATTCAAGCCAATGGCTTTTTGAAGAGCTAAGAGAGCGCCCTTGGAGTCTCCGCTGTTTCGAAGCAATAGCCCCAGGTTGAAATAGGCACCAGCATTCTTAGGATCCAGAGATATCGCCCTTTCGAAAAGTCTTTTGGCTTCCTGAATGTCCCGGTCTCCCAGATCGACGGCGAGATTGATGAGCGAGCTCACATCCTTGGGGTTCAGCCTCAGCGCTCTTCGGTATACATCAATGCCCTCGCCTTTGCCTGGGTTGGCTCGGTCTAGAGTAACAGCCAAATTGTAATGGGCTCGGGCCGAATTTGGAGACAGGGCTATGGCCCGTTTGAGAATCTTGATCGCCGCATCCCAGTGCTGGAGTTCGCCTAGAGCGATTCCCAATTCGAGCAAGAGGGTTGGGTTCCGAGGTTCATACTGAAGTGCCCGATTCAACTCCAAGACAGCAGCATTCCAATTTGATCTTTCACCCTGAAGAAGGGCCTTCTCGTAGTGGTCCTTTGCCTTGGGATTTTGGAAGGTGCGTGAAGGAGTATCGGAGAAGAGTAAGGTGATGCAAGCTTCGATCAGAATCAGCGCGGTTGTGAGGATCTTTGGACAAAGAGTCCGAAATGGAGAAACCTTCCCTCCAGGTCGTAATGCAGTCGACATCACGGCTGCTCCAGGGTGATCAGGCAGTCGACTTGAGGCATGGCGACAACTTGAGGGTCCTTGGTT
The DNA here is from genome assembly GCA_016871215.1 of Acidimicrobiia bacterium. Classification (GTDB taxonomy): domain Bacteria; phylum Acidobacteriota; class Terriglobia; order Versatilivoradales; family Versatilivoraceae; genus VFZK01. The sequence continues at coordinate 11,749 of VFZK01000093.1, forward strand.
CCTGGCCAGATTACCTCAATTCGATCAACCTGTGTCGCGTTGGCTAAGCCAAAATGCAGGACTGGACTACTCTGCGTCAGGTAGCCGCCAGAAGAATGAGCTTCACGGTACTGAACGAGATCCCCGGAAACAATCTTCACCCTGGCTCCAAAGCCATCCCGATTAGCCTTCTTGCCTCGGAGACGAACCTGAACAAAGTGAACCTTAGAACTGTCATTGCGAAGAAAGTAAGGTTCATGATTGAAATTGTTAACAATCAAGTCGAGATCGCCGTCACCGTCAAAGTCGGCCGCCGCGGCACTGCGTGAACTCCTGGAACAGGGCTGGCCTTTTATCTGCAGTCCCTCGATGTACTTTCCCTGAGCTGGGGGCTCGATGCCGGCTGCTGCGGCCCGATCGACGAAGCTTCCCTTTCCCGTATTCATGAGCAGGCTATTCGGCCAATAAGCATAGGGGTAACCCATTCCTGCCGTGACGAAGAGATCCTGCCATCCGTCGTTATTAAAGTCGCCAGCCACAATACCCCACGGCCAGAAGTTCTCAAGCCCGGCAACACCGGAACGCTCCTCAAACGTGCCATCTCGGCGATTTACAAAGAAGGTGTTTCCATAGAGAACCCACTTCGCCCGCGTCTGTTCCGGTTTCGTCACGACCCGTCCATTCTTGGCATTCTTGCCCCGTGGCGTGTCGTATTTCGCTTTGGGATCGACCACGCCGGCCGGATCGTGATGGGTCCACATGTCGGAGTGCATGTCGACCACATACAACTCCGGGTAACCATCATTTGTGGCGTCAAAGAAGAGGGCCCCCATGCCGCCCCAAGATGTGCGCCCCAACATCTTGCGAGTCACTTTGGAAAACGTTCCGTTGCCATTGTTGTGGAAGAGATTGTTCTCTCCGAACATGTTGGATGTATAGACATCGGGATAGCCATCCTGATCGTAGTCACCAACCGTCACGTCACCGTTCCATTGACGTGAATTAATGCCTGATTGCTTTGTGACGTCTGCAAAAGTGCCATCCCCGTTGTTCTTAAAAAGAACGCCCGGTTCGCCTCCATGGTCTGCTTCGGGATTATTCATAATATAGCCTAAAGGCAAGTTCACTCCTCGCCGGGCGTAAGGCGCATCCAGACTCGGCTCGGCGGTAGTGAAAGGTCCGATGTTGGTGACATAAAGATCCAGATAACCATCCAGGTCGAAATCGAACCAGAGCGCCGTACTCGAGTGACCAACGTGACCTGCCCCGGCACTTTTCGTGACGTCCTCGAACGTGCCATCACCCCGATTTCGGAAGAGCCGATTGCCGGTATGGTAGGTAGTTACGTACAGATCCATGTCGCCGTCGTTGTCGTAGTCTCCGAACGAACCACCTACCGAAACGTCTTCCGGCATATCGACTCCGGACTTCTTGGCGACATCATCGAATTTGAGTTTTCCCCGGTTGATGTAGAGTGCGTTGGGACCGAGGAAATCCTGGAGATAGATGTCCATGAGGCCATCGCCATTGACATCTGCTACCAGCACTCCAGACCCATGATCGTACTGGTTCATGCGATAGTCTTCTCCCTGTTCACTTCGGAAAAAATGGTGTTTGAATCCGATCCCCGAATCCCGCAACACATCAGTAAAGCGAACCGAAGGTTCATTCTTGGACCAGATGCGGCACACGGAGAAGAAGCAAAGGAGTGTAGCGACTAGAACGACTCTTTGCATGGCACCTTCGCGAGACTTCATCACAAATTGGCACATCGTAACACGATTGTACGTTTCATCAGCAAGGCGAACTCAGCTCAGGCCTCCTGTTGTGACATTCCGAAAAGACACCCGAGGATCATCTTGACTGTGAGAACTCCGAATGGGTGCAATATTCAGAATAGTGAAAATTCCTACTAAAGGCAGTAAAGTGTCACGTATAATTTTGCGACCAATCGGCGCTAGGATTCCGGAAGCTGGCAAGGTCGGTCTCAAAGGACATCATGACCGCTGATCGCAATACTCAGGTCAGCTGCTATCGTAGCGAGCTGTGCTTTCCGAAGAGGCCGCCAGCATCCAAAACTCGTCGAGCTGAATTGCCTGATCCAAGTCGGAGGAGTTCGGGAATTCAGGAATCGAGTAAGGACCCCTGTTCTTCCCTCACTCGCAGAGTATCACGAGAATTCGATCTTCAATCGAGGCTAGCATGAAGAAACTATCTCAAGGTACCCTCTACTACGAATTCAGCCGACACCCCGAGCCTCGCCTCCGTGTTGAGCCGGGTGAAACGATATTGGTGGAAACCGAGGACGCCTTCTCCGGCCAGATCCGCACGAACGATGATCGGCGAGACAAACTCAAAATGCCTTACAGCAATGCACTGACAGGGCCTATTTGGGTTGAAGGTGCCCAGCCAGGGGATGCCTTGGCAGTCAAGATCCTCGAAATAAGCCCCAGCACTGGGCAGTGTGCCACTCGAACAGCCGATCCCAAACAGCTTTGCGAATGGCTGGGAATCGATTGTCCCCACGGGACTCACATTTGCAAAATTGTCGACGGTAAGATCTTTTGGAACGAACACATCACCATTCCCTACACGCCTATGCTGGGCTGCGTGGGCACTGCGCCGAATTGGGGTTCGCCGACAACAGGCCCGGCTGGTTCCTACGGGGGGAACATGGATATCAAGGAAGTAGCTCCAGGAAGTACCGTCTTCCTCCCTGTGTTCGTTCCCGGAGCTTACTTGTACCTGGGTGATGCCCATGCGGCCATGGGGGATGGTGAACTTTCGGCCACGGGTTTGGAAATGCCCTCAGCAACGGTGATTACGGTGAACCTGCTCAAAGCCAAGAAATTGCCTGGTCCACGAATCGAATCTCCGTCGGAGATCATGGCCGTCGCCAGTGGTTGCCCCATGGAACGTTCGACTGCCCAAGCCTATGCTTGGCTCATCTTGTGGCTAGAGGAAGATTACGGCTGGGACCGGTGGAAAGCCTATGATCTTTTGACTCACGTCGGGAGGCTCTCAGTTGGCTACTACGCTATTGGGACGGTCGCAGCCAAGATTGAGTCCCGGTACGTTAGGGCTTGAGAGGTGATCCTGAGAGTCCTCTCCCAAAGATACG
>VFZK01000094.1 GCA_016871215.1 Acidimicrobiia bacterium
TGAGTCTGACTTTGTTCGAAAGAAGGCTGATTTTACAGGTACTTTCAGAGATTGAGCCCGCACCTGCTCAGCGGCCTATGAGCAAACAACTGAACCTATTCAACTTATAGTTGGACACTAGTGAACTTTACTGCCGCAGACCCGCACCAAACGCGGAATCTGCGCTACGGTGTGGTTGCACCTAGGTTGCTGGTTAGAGGACACACGGTTTGGATGTGCGCTTGCCTAGCGGACCACGCCTTCCAGGGGACTGCTGGCCGTTGCGTAGAGCTTCTTGGGAATGCGTCCCGCCAAGAACGCCAGCCTCCCGGCGCGTGTGGCGTAGTTCATTGCCTCGGCCATGGCAACCGGATCCTGTGCCTGAGCGATTCCGGTGTTCATCAGGATCCCGTCCGCGCCCAATTCCATCGCCAGGGTCGCATCGGACGCAGTACCCACCCCAGCGTCGATAATCAAAGGCACCTCGCGAATCATCTCTCGGAGAATGCGAATGTTGGCCACGTTTTGAATCCCCATGCCGGAGCCGATTGGCGCTCCCAGCGGCATGACAGCCGCAGCGCCGGCATCAATAAGGCGACGGGCCATCACCAGGTCATCGTTCGTGTAAGGAAGCACCACAAATCCTTCGTCGACTAACGTTTCGGTGGCCTGCAACAAGCCCATGTTGTCGGGGAAGAGCGTTCGTTCGTCGCCGATGACCTCCAGCTTGACCCAGTTCGAAAGCCCGGCTTCTCTGCCCAGCCGGGCGGCCCGTATCGCTTCGTCCGCGGTATAGCAGCCGGCTGTGTTCGGAAGAATGAAGTACTTCTTGGTGTCGACGTAGTCGAGCAGCGATTCCTTGTTGCGGTCGGACAGGTTCACCCGCCGCACCGCCACGGTCACAATCTCCGCGCCGGATTTCTCCCAAGCCTGAACCATTTGCGGGTAGGAGGGGTATTTGCCAGAGCCCACCAGCAGGCGGGACGAGAACTCCCGGTCCGCAATTCTCAGTTTGTCGTCAGCCATGATTCCCCCAGATCCTTCCGTCTTCACAGTTATCGAGTCGAGGCATTCTAGTCGAAAGCCTTTCGAACCTGCCAGCGAAAGCGGCGCCTCTTGCCAATCTACTGAGGCACTTTAGCGAGCTCCGGCTATCGTTCAGGGTCCCGTCAAAGTCGTGAGCCCTCCCTTACGGTCGGGCTACTGAATAGCCGCGTGGACCAAATCAGTAGCCCGCGCGTCAGTCAGGGGCCCGGCCTCGACTCAAGGACTTACGAGACTTTGACGGGGCGGCCCTGGGCTATCGTTTCGCACCGGTTGACCCCGAGCGAGCCCCAAGTTAATGTACCGTGTGTCGCCATCTTCAACAAAGGAATCCGATGACTTCATCCCAGCCAGCAGCCAACGCGAAGCATACAAACCGCTTGATCCATGAAACCAGCCCCTACCTCAGGCAACACGCCCACAATCCCGTGGATTGGCACCCGTGGGACGCGGCTGCGCTCGAGCAGGCCAAGCAGGAAGATAAGCCAATACTCCTGAGCATTGGTTACTCTGCCTGTCACTGGTGCCACGTGATGGAGCGCGAGTCGTTCGAGAACGAAGACATCGCGAGCATCATGAACCGCTGCTTCGTCAACGTGAAGGTAGACCGCGAAGAGCGCCCAGACCTCGACTCGATCTACATGAACTACGTGCAGATGACGAGCGGCAGCGGCGGATGGCCGATGACTGTTTTTCTGACGCCTGACCAGGTTCCGTTTTTCGGCGGCACGTACTTCCCTCCTGATGACCGCTATGGCCGGCCCGGCTTCGCCAGAATCTGTCTGGCGGTTCACGATGCTTTCCGGAACCGCCGGGCTGAGATCGAACGCTCGTCGGCCGACGTTGTCAGAAGTCTGCAAAACGCGAATCAGCTGCCAGGTGGCGACAGTTCCCCAAATGCGGAGAGCCTTGCTCTGGCGTACCGTGCCCTGGCGGAGCGCTTCGACCTGACACACGGTGGGTTCGGCGGCGCCCCGAAGTTTCCCGGATCGATGAGCCTGGCTTTTTGCCTCAGGCATCACCATCGCACAGGCTTCCGGCCAGCCTTGAACTTCGTCGCACTCAGCCTAGAAAAGATGGCATTGGGCGGAATCTACGACCAGCTCGGCGGTGGGTTTCATCGCTACTCGGTCGATGACCATTGGCTGGTGCCGCATTTCGAAAAGATGCTCTATGACAATGCTTTGCTGGGCCGCGTCTATCTCGACGCTTATCAGCAGACCAGCAACCCCCTGTTCCGGCGCGTCACCGAGGAGATCTTGACGTACGTAACCCGCGAGATGACGCACGCTGAGGGAGGGTTTTACTCTACCCAGGATGCCGATAGCGAAGGCGAAGAAGGCAAGTTCTTCGTCTGGACTCCCGACGAAATCGTGGCCGTTCTCGGGAACGCTGACGGGCAACTGTTTTGCCGCTATTTCGATGTGAGCCAGCGCGGCAACTTCGAGGGCAAGAACATCCTGAATATTCCCGTCGCCATGCCGGAGTTTGCCGCAAAGGAGGGGCTGGCGATTGAGGATTTGATGGCTCTGATTCAGCGAGGACGGGAGCGGCTCTTCATCGAGCGCGAGAAGCGGGTGAAGCCGCATCGTGACGAGAAAATCCTGACCAGCTGGAACGGTTTGATGCTGGCGACCTTCGCAAATGCCTCCGCTGTGTTGAACCGGCCCGACTACCTCGAACGAGCTCGAGCGAACGCGGCATTTGTGCTCGCGCACCTGAAGAGCAACGGACGGCTGCTACGCACTTTCAAGGATGGCCAGGCCAAGCTCAATGGATATCTGGAGGACTATGCTTGCTTTGTCGAGGGCCTGCTTGCCTTGTTTGAGGCGAGCGGTGAAGTCAGATGGTTGAACGAAGCGGTCCAGCTCAACGAGACCATGCTTGACCAGTTCTGGGATGCCACGGATACGAGTTTCTACTTGACCGGCCGGAATCATGAAAGACTTATCGCCAGGGTGAAAGACTTCTACGACAATGCAACGCCTGCCGGCAGTTCGGTCGCTGTTTTCAACCTGCTGAAACTGTCGGTGCTTACGGGCGACCCGGCCCATCGCAGCAAAGCTGAAGCGAATCTGCGCTCCATGAAAACAGCGCTCGAACGGTATCCTGGCGGGTTCGGTTACCTGCTCGAGGCCGCAGACTTCAGCATCGGGCCAGTACGGGAAATCGCCATCGTGGGTGGGCACAGCGACGCAGCGACATCGGAACTGCTGGAGACCGTCTATCGACGCTACCTGCCGAACAAGGTCGTGGTGGTTGCCGATCCAGGCGATACAGCGCTGATGGCCAGCATGCCGCTGCTGCACGGCAAGGGCCTCGTCGCTGGTTCCCCAGCTGCCTATGTCTGTCAGAACTACTCCTGCAAAGCACCTGTCACCTCTTCGCGCGATCTGGATCTTCTGCTGCACGACCAGAAGTCGTAGCGCAGAGCCAGTGCCGTTCTCTGGTCTTGCGGCAGGAAGCCAGGTTATTGCCGCAGACCCGCCAAAAAAGCGGGATCAGCGTTATGGGGCTACTCTCTTTTGGCGTCCTTAGCGCTCTTGGCATGTGGCTAATTTTTCCTCTGGCGACGCAAACCAAGCGTGCGACTCGCTCGGAAGAAGAGCGTGGCCCACTACGGGGTGGTGGCCTCCGCCCTGACGTTGACCGTCGACGCGGTCGGACCTTGGCCTGACTGTGGCCGGTATACCGCCAGCCCGACGAGGCCCACTACGGTAGCGAAAAAAATATAGTAAGCCGGTGCGGCCAAGTCTCCCGTCACTTGCACGAGCCACGTGTTGGTGAAAGGCGCAAGCCCACCGAACAGCATGACCGCCAGATTGTACATAAGTGACGCACCGGTCGAGCGAACGCCGACCGGAAAGATCTCGGTCATAAAGGCTGGTGTTACACCGACCACGCTGAGCAGCAGCGTCGTCGCCTGCAATTGCCAGAGATGTAACTGCGTCGGCTCCGCGACTAGTTGCCGCAACAGCACAAAGAAGAGAACAGAATTCAGCATCAAGCCCAGAACGAGGACAGGCCGTCGGCCGATGCGATCCGACAATGCGCCAATCGGGACAACCAGAATCGAAAAGAACAGATAGACGAACAGTAAACCGAGTTGGGCGTCCAGCAGTGACAGTCTCAGTTCTGAGGCGGCATAGGGCGGCAAGAAAACCGACGTCACGTAAGTCGACGCGGTTCCCGCGGCAATGACACAGAAAGCTGCGAATAGTTCGCGCGGATAGTGGCGAAAGAGATCGCTAAGAGGCGTTTCGCGCCGTGAGTTGGCCCTTTGTTGCTTTTCTTGGAGATAGCTCTGGAATTCGGGCGATTCGACGCATTTCTTGCGAAGATAATAGCCCGTGGGCCCGATCAGAATGCCGACAATGAACGGAATTCGCCAACCCCAATTCTCAACCTGCTCAGGCGACAGCGCGGTGCCGAGGCTGGTCGCAGTGATGGCGCCGAGCACAAAGGCAATGCCCTGCGAAACCATCTGAAACGCCCCGTATCTGCCGCGTTGGCCAGGCGGTGCGAATTCGATCAACATTGCACTCGCTCCGCCAAACTCGCCTCCGGCCGAGAAGCCCTGAATCAGCCGGCCCACCAGCAACAGCAATGGCGCCCAAAGGCCGATCGCCGAAGACGTTGGCAGAAACCCAATCAGGCCAGTGCCAACCGCCATTAGCGTGATCATGACGACCAGCGCGCGCTTGCGGCCGAATCGGTCAGCATAGAGGCCGAAGACCAAGCCGCCGAGAGGTCGAGCGACGAAAGCAATACCGAAGGTGGCAAAAATCAGCAGAAGCGAACTGGCCGGATTGCCGGCTGGAAAGAACAGCTTTCCAATGACGCTCGCGAGCAGCCCAAATACAATGAAATCAAACCATTCGAGGGCATTGCCGATCGTTGTTGAAACCAAGACACGACGGCGCATGTTTGCGTCGATTGACGACATTGCTCTCCCTGGAGTGGCAACGTCACGGCGCGCTAAGCGCTAGCATGCCACGGCGACACGGTCTAGAAGATTCCTACATTGCTCGACCGAACCTTGGAGCGGCACTACCAACCTCTGTGCTTCAGATCCTGCGCTGGTTGCAGATCGGCGGTTTGAAGTGAAATGGACTCACACAAGCCGGTTCTTGAGCCAGCGCGGACAGTGGTTCTCAGTACCCGCTCGGTCCGACGAGACCGCGATGAAGGTCCGCCGCGGAGAAACCGGGCTCTTCCCGCGTTTTGTGCATGACGACGGTGACGACGCTCGGCGTTCCGAGGGCGAGGACAAGGTATTTTCAGGATCGAAAGGAGATTTGGTGGACGAGAAGGGGATCGAACCCTCGACCTCGGCGTTGCGAACGCCGCGCTCTCCCAGCTGAGCTACTCGCCCGAAAAATTGACGTGCCTTTGTAGCATTTGGTTCAACTTGGGTCAAGCTTTACAGGCCTCTCCGCTGAGGCCTCCTAGCTCCTTGAATCAAGGTCGAGACCTTTCTGACGCGCGGGCTACCGATTTGGCTCAGTGAAAGCTACGAGACTGCACCCGACTTCCGATTGCTTTCTGGGCGCACGCGAGCGCTTCGGCTCTTGTCGCAAAACCGGCGCACTCACAGGGTCCCTCAGATTTCCCCGATCGCGTCTGTCTTCACCCATCCGTTCCAACCGTTTTCCAGGCTGATCTGAGCCCAGTCGGGAATACGATTCTCGATGCGGACTTTCAAGCCTTCGTGAATCGAAAATAGCGTGGGATTGTCGCTTCCTGGCCCGCTCAGCACATCGGCCTTCGCCACCAGGATGACTGCTTCATGGAGCGTCTCCTGCCAATAGATGCGCCAGAAGTTGGAAGTACCCAAAACGAGAAATAGTCCGAAACAGATGATGGAACCATAGAATGCTGATTTCGACATTGCCGGAACCACGTCGAGCCAGAACAAAGCGAATGCGGCGTTAGCTGCTACGAAAAAAAGCACAACCAAGCCCGTTTCGACGTCCAGCGGCAGCCAGTTCGCCAGGCGGCGCAGCTGGCTTACGAAAAAACCTTCCGGCAGGCGCTCGACTTTGTCGGCAATCCGCGTGCGCGCAAAATTCAGGTTCTCAGCGATCTCGCGGTCAGTGGGGGCGAGGCGCTGTGCCTTCTCGTACCAGAGTATCGCTTTGCCCAGCTCGCCCTTTTTGAAGTAGGCGTTGGCCAAGTTGTATAACACCACTTCGCTGGCGACACCCGAGTCGATGATCTTCTGGTACTGCGCGATCGCGGCCGGAAAGCTGTTTCGAGCGTATTCGTCGTTGGCTGCTTGAAACATGCGGGCGATGTCCTGCGGCTGTGCTGCTGCCCCCTTGGAGCCAGCCACTAACAAGGCCATGGCCATCGCCGCGAGGCGGATTGGATTGGACAAGAGTTGCAACATCGCTGCGCTTTGCCGTCTGGCGGCCCAGATCGCCGGGAGGCGATCAAACCCGGAAAGCCGGTTCACCTGATCTCCGATTCAATGCGCACGATCACGCTCTTTGCTTTGGCGTAGAGCGCCTCCAGGCTGCCCCGATCTGGCTGCACGGGTGCGTAACGGGCAAAGTTGCATTCCTCAAGCACCGAGGCCACTTCCTCGGCCAGATGGGAATTCAAGCGACGCTCGTCCATAAAGCGTTTGATTTGTTGTGTGGTGATTTCGATCTGTGGCAGGTTGAACTTATCGCTCAAATAGCCGCCGATCGACGATTCGAGGATGCTGTGAAATTGCCCGCATTGCTGGTTCTTCAAACACCGCTGCGCTTCGGCCAAACGCTTTTCCGCCATACGGCCAGCCCGGCGGCTGCGAAAGCCAGTGACATCCTGCCGCACGCGGGCCTGATGTCCCGTGTAGACCAGCATGCCCGCGTTGAAGAGCAGAGGCAGCAGCAGCCCTGCCCACAACCAGGCCGATCGGTAGAGCGGCCTCGAGCGGTCTCTCAGAGGCCCGGAAGCCAGTTTGATGTAGTTGATGTCGCTGCCCCGTTTGACGATTCCTTGCTGTAACGTGGCCTGCGTCATTTCTCCTGCCGGCACTCCTTTGCCTTTGACGACGGCCACTTCAAGAGCCGCCGCGACTGCTTCACGATACTGCTTGGCGGTTGGCGAAAAGTAGGTGAACTTCAAGTCTGGGATCTGTTCGTTGCCGGGTGCTTGCGGAATGATGACATATTCCCAAGACTTGTTCCCTTGCAAGACATCGTTGCGCACCGCGACTTCGTCGTGGCTTTTCGAAGAATAAATCTTGAAGCCTGGCAAATCGGGCAGCGGGAACTCGGTGATCATCTTCAGATTCCCAGTCCCGGAAAGGGTGACTCTCAAGTTCAGCGCTTCGCCTGTCTCGGCGGCCGTCTTGTCGATGGCTGAAGTGAGTTTGAAATTTCCCACGGCACCGTTGAAGGCGGGAGGCTTGCCGGCCTCCGGCAGCGAGGCGACTTTGACCGACACGGGCTCGGTCTTTCGGAAAACGGACTCCTGACTTCCCAAGGTGAAAAAGCCAATGCTGCTGGTTCTGACCACCAGCCCAAACGTCGCTGCTGGAATGGCTAAGGCGCCCTCCTTGGTTGGGAACAACGCCTGTTTCTTGATGACGTACTCGGCATACTGCTTTCCGTTCAAAACGAGGTTGGCGCCGGTTGGGTTGCTGGGCACCTGTACCTCCTCGACCCAGAATCCATTGAGCGGAGGAATCTCTTTGATCTCGACTTGAGCGACTGGCAACTGCGTCAGGATCTTGTAAGTCAGGGTGATCTGCTCACCCACGAACGCCGCTCGCTTATCCACTTCAGCCAACACCAGAACCTCGGCGCGGCGCGGCGTGCGGTCACGGAACGGGCTGTCCTCATCCAGTCCCATGTCGTCAAAAACAGAAAAAGGACTGCGACGCCGGGGCGTCTGGCTTGGGCCTGTGGCCTCCTTGACAACCTTCAACGCGATCTCGTCTGTCTGGTAAACCTTGCCACCAGCGCGCACTGGAATGGGTGGGATTTTGACGCTGCCTTCAGCCTCAGGGAGGAAGATATAAGTGAAACTCTGCGAGGACGACGATTGTCCATTGATCCACTGAAACTGGTTCGATACGGATGGGCCGCCCACAAGCTTGAGACCAGCGATCCGAGGGAGCTGCGGCCGTTCGGCGCCGCCCCCGGTCACCGTGACGGTGAGCGAAAGCTGCTCGTCAACTCCAACTGGGTTCGACGATACCTCGGCCGTGACCTTGACCTCCTGGGCAGAGAGATCTGCTAAAGCCGCCAGTCCAGCGACGCAACAAAGCACAAACGCGCACAACCACCTTTCTGCCCGCCTCACCAATCCTTCCCCCCTGTCTTTTCCCGCTGAATTTTCAAAGCTTGTTTCCGCTGCTCCTGTTTCTCCTGCTGATTCAGCGCATCCAGAATCCGCAGGGCTTCCTTCGGATCCATGCTGCTCTTCTGTTGCTGCCCGCTCTGCGGCTTAGGCTGGTCTCGATCCGGCTTCGATTTCGCCTCCTGCGGCTGGTTCTGTGGTTGGTTCTTAGGCTGCGATGCATCTCGCTGTTTCTGCGGGTCCGATGCTCCCTGTTTCTCTTTCTGCTGGTCCTGTTTGGATTGGGAATCCTTCTTGTTCGAGTCCTTCTGCTGTTCCTGCGGGTTCTCCTGGAGCTTCTTCAGCGCCAGCTCCAGGTTGTGTTTTGCCTCTTTGTCGGCAGGGTCATATTCGAGCGTTTTCTTGTAGGCTTCAACGGCCTCCTGGTATTTGCTCATCTGGAAGAACGTGTTGCCTCGGTTGAACTGAATCTTGCCCGTAAAGCGTGAATTGCCGCTGGCAGCGGCTTTCTCTAGTTCGCGCAACGCCTCCGGGTACTTCTTCTGCTGATAGAACGTATTAGCGAGGTTGTAAGAGAGTTCTTGCTGATACCTCTTGCCCTCGTTCGCTTCGACATACTTTTCCAGCGCCTGCGGATAGTTCTTCTGGTCGTAAAGCACGTTTCCCTCGGCGTTTTTTCGCGAGGTCTTGTCGCGCCACAACTGGCCAGAGGTTGCCGCGAACACCACGAGGCAGAGCAATGCCCGGCCGCGGCCCTTGTTTCCGAAATGGCTCTCTCTGTCTTTCAGTTTCCTCATCGCATTGCGCGCGTCAGAGATGTCTCGGTCCATCGTCCACCCGCTCTCCGTACTAGCAGGCCGCTGAACCATCCTCGGCTGCCACGGGGCTTGGCATCGGAGATCAGCGATTCCACGAAGATAAAGAACAACGCGACCCCCAGGGGAATTTGAAATCGATCGACGTAGGTCCGGTAGACCTTGGACTCAAACTCCTTCTTGTCCATTCCCGCAACTGCCTGGACAATCTTGTCGACTTCTTCTTCGGCTGGGGTGGATCGGTAGTATTGGCCGCCGGTCGTGCTGGAGATTTGTCGCAGAGCCGCCTCGTCCAGGCGGCTCACAACGACGCCGCCAGCTTCATCTTTTTTATAGCCCGTAACATTTCCCCGTTCGTCGCGCAGAGGAATCGGCTCTCCGGCCGCGGTTCCGATGCCAATCGAGTAGATTGCTATACCTGCCTGCTTAGCCTCTTCGGCAGCGGTTTGTGGATCGCCTTCCAGGCTCTCACCGTCGGTCACGAGGATCATGACTTTGTGTCGGCGGTCTCGCGTCTCGAAACCCAAAATACCTCTGCGGATCGCCTCGCCAATGTTGGTTCCAGGCCTGGGAATCGCCTGTGTGTCGACTACATCGAGAAAGAGTTTGACGGCGTTTTGGTCGATGGTCAACGGGCAGTTCACCAGGCTGGTTCCGGCGAATACCACGAGCCCGACTCGATCGCCTTCCAGCGCGTCGATCAGGGTCCGAATCACATGCTTCGCCTTTTCCAGCCGCCCTGGCACCACGTCTTGCGTCTCCATGCTCAGCGACGTGTCCAGCACAACCATGATATCGACACCGGCGCGGCGCACTGTTTCCAGCTTGGTCCCCCACTGTGGACGAGCCAATGCCAGCACCGCGAATAGCAGAAAAAGCAGGAAAACAACGACCTTCAGCTTCTGCTTGCCTCGCCCAACGCCTTGGATAAGCTGGGCCACGAGACTGGCATCGGCAAACCGCAGCAGGGCCTTGCGCCGCTGGCGAAAGCTCCAGACGTAGAAGCCGGCCAGCAGAGGTAGCACCCAGAGAAGGTGAAGGAATTGGGAGTCAGCAAGATGCATGAATCAAGGCAGCTTTCGAAATCGCGTGTGCGACAGAAGCGATTCCACCAGAATCAAACCCAAACCAGGCCAGAGACAATGGCCAAAGACCTCATGGTACTGTGTGTAAGACTTGACGCTGATTCTCGATTTTTCAAGGCTGTCGATGGTTTTGAAAATTTTCTCCAGTGAGTCTTTGTCGACCGCTCGAAAGTATTGGCCACCAGTTGAGTCCGCGATTTTCTTCAGCAAGTCTTCGTCAATCTTGACTTCAACATCGACGTAGCGCCTGCCAAAAACCGGATCGTTGACTGGAAACGGCGCAATGCCTTCTCTCCCCACACCGACGGTGTAGACCTTGATGCCCAAGCTGCGAGCGAGTTCGGCAGCTGTCGAGGGGTCGATTTCGCCGCTATTGTTGACCCCGTCGGTCAGCAGAATAATGACGCGGCTTTTGGCCTTCGACAGGCGCAGCCGGTTGACGGCGTTGGCCAGGCCGCTGCCGATCGCGGTTCCATCGTCAATCGTTCCCAGCTCGACGTCGTCAATCTGCTTGAGCAAGACGTCATAGTCGATGGTCAGCGGGCACTTGGTGAAGCTGCGGGCAGCAAAAATCACCAGCCCAATGCGATCGCTTTGCCGCCCGCGAACGAAATCCTGAATGACCTGCTTAGCAACCGCCAGCCGGTTTTTGGGCCGGAAGTCTTCCGCCGCCATGCTTCCCGAGAGGTCGACGGCCACCATGATATCGACACCTTCGGTCAAGATGTCTTCCTCCGCAGAACCTAGCTGTGGACGTGCAAAGGCGACGACGAGCAAGCTAATACCCGCAAGCTTGAGCAACGCCAGCCAAGGCCGAAAACGCACCGTCCAGCTACGACCCAACTGCTGTGCCAGACTGGTTTTCGGGAAGACTAGCCCTCCTCGAAACCGGCGCTGTACCCAGTGGCTCCGTGCCCAGAGCAAAGGCACGATGAGCAGCAAAAGCAGAAACCACGGATCGGCAAAGTGCAGCCTTGCGAACCAGCCTGCCCAGTTCATTTGGCGCCCACCTCCTGCGGTTTTGCTGATTCCTTGCACATTTCGTCGATCATCGCCCAGGAACGAGCAACAATTTGCTCCACCTCCTCCTGCCCGGGTCGATACTTTGCAAACTTCACTAGATCGCAGTCGTCCAAGAACTCGCGAATCATCCGATACTGAGCCGCAGGAACCGAAATAGCCCGCAGGTCGCGCGTAAACTCTTCAGTGGTTCTCTCCAACGAGATGACCCCAAGTTTACTGCCCAGAAACCGTTTTACAATTTCAGACAGCTCCAGATAGAACAGTTTGAAGTGTCCCTGCTCGACCAATTTTCGAGACAACAGCCGCTCGATGGCTTCGCGGGCAACTTCTTCGGCGGACCTCAGGCGTTCGGGAGCAGGCGAAGGCGGCCTCCTACGGCCCTTGAGGTACCGAGCGAGTCGATAAACGAGATAGGCAGCGGATGCGACCGCGACAAGCAAGAGGAGAAGAGGCCTGTAGTCCGCCTCGATATCGGCCTGGGGCTTCAGATCCCTCAGCGTGTCCTCTTTGCCGGTCAAGACCGACTGCACTGTGATCTTGACTGGCTCGGAAGCAAGGATATCCTTTCCGCCGCTTGCTCCGGCCACTTCGACATTCAAAGCAGGTACTTCGAGATCGCCGGTCTTGTAAGCTGCGATCTGTACCTCCAGAACCTCTTCTGCATAGCCGTCAGCAAGTGTCGCTGTTGGCAGTTGCTTCCAACTCCGAACGGTCCACTCGCCTAGCGTGGCGCCAACGGGCGCGAACGCAACCTTGAGCGTCGAGGCATGTTTCACCGAGAGCTTGACCGTCACGACGTCGCCGACAGTGACGGTGGTGGCGTCGACTGAGATCTTGAGCTGTGGCTTGGCCTCTTGGGAGATCGCCGAACTGGCAAACAGAAGCCACCACAGCAGAAGCAAGCCAAGAAGAAGCGCGGTCGTTCGGCGTTGAGCCTCTGACGTTAGACAGTTCCGTCTCGCCGAGAGACCCGCGGAATGTGAGCTGCGCGGGCTGTGGGTTGCTCGCCCGCTTCTGTGATTCCTGCGTCGTGGAGCTTGGCGTTGAAGGTGAGGCTCGGCTCTCCTCTCTGCAATGCAGCAGAAGAGCTGGAGCCCGGGGGGGACACAACACTGCCCGGGAAAAGGCGATTGCGAACGTCGAATGCCTCTCATCGCAGCCGCTTGGCCCTTTCGCGAAAGAACCTCACTAGGGGCACGTCATAGGGTTTGTGAGTGGAAATGTCAACGAACTCAATGCGATTTCTGCGAAAGATGCGATTGCGGGCGTCGACCGAATCCGAGGCTAGTTTTCGATAGCGCTCTCGCACTTGTCGTAGCGATGTATCGACCCAAAACGTTTCGCCGCTTTCAGGATCGAGCATCTCGATGAGACCGACGTTCGGAAGCTCGGCTTCGCGAGGGTCAGAAATGGGAAGAGCCACCAGGTCATGCCGCTGGTTGGCCACGCGCAGCGACTTCTCATAGCCCTGGTCGAAGAAATCGGAAATCAGAAACACCACCGATTTCTTCGTCAACACATTGTTCAAGTACCGCACGGCCGTCTCAATGGACGTCTTGCGATGGACAGGCTCGTAGGCCAGCAGCTCTCGAACGACCCGCAACACATGCTTCTTGCCCTTCTTGGGCGGAATGTATTTTTCGACGATGTCGGTGAAGATGAGCGCACCTACCCGATCGTTGTTTTGGATCGCAGAGAACGCCAGCAGCGCCGCGATCTCAGCGGCCAGCTCGTTTTTCATCCGGCGCAGAGTCCCAAAGTCTTTCGATCCGCTCAGATCGACCATGAGCATCACCGTCAATTCGCGCTCTTCGACATAGCGTTTCACGTACAAATGACCTTGGCGTGCGGAAACGTTCCAATCGATGCTGCGCATGTCGTCGCCATACTGGTAGGCGCGCACCTCATCGAATTCCATTCCCTGCCCTTTGAAGACGGAGTGGTACTCGCCGCCGAGCGCCGCGTTGACGAGCTTGCTCGTGCGAATTTCGATGTGTTTGACTTTCTGGAGAATTTCCTTGGAAATCATCGGTGTCTGGTTAGGGCACGATCACCTTGTCAAACACCCGCCGGATAACTTCTTCGGGCGTCACGTTCTCCGCTTCCGCTTCGTAGGTCAGAATAACCCGGTGGCGCAACACATCCAACCCGATTGACTTGACATCTTCAGGTGTTACGTAGCCCCGGCCACTCACAAAAGCGTGGGCTCGTGCAGCCTTGGCTAGAAAAATCGTCGCGCGCGGCGAGGCGCCATACTGCACAAGATCCTTGGTGTCGAGTTGGTAGTCTTCTGGCTTGCGCGTCGCAAACACCAGATCAACGATGTAGTCCTTCACCTTTTCGTCCATGTAGACTTCGCCCACAACGCTGCGGGCACTCCGAATCGCCGCTGGCGACACCACGGGTTCCACGTTCATGTCACCTGCCTCTGTCATTCGTTCCAGGATTTGTTTCTCTTCTTTCTTGTTGGGATAAGTGACGAGCAGCTTCAACATGAACCGGTCGACCTGCGCTTCAGGCAGCGGATAGGTCCCCTCTTGTTCGATGGGATTTTCGGTTGCCATGACGAGAAAAGGATCATCGAGGGGGAACGACTGTCGTCCGATACTCACCTGGCGCTCCTGCATCGCTTCGAGCAGCGCGCTCTGAACCTTGGCTGGCGCTCGATTGATCTCATCGGCCAGGATAATGTTCGAAAAGATCGGCCCTTGATGCGGCACAAACTCAGCGCTCTTTTGATCGAAAATCATCGTTCCAATCAGGTCTGCTGGGAGGAGATCCGGAGTGAACTGGATCCGCTGAAAGCCCGTCTGTATGGCCCGAGCCAGCGTCTTCACGGTAAGCGTCTTAGCCAATCCGGGAACACCTTCGAGGAGCAGATGCCCCTCGCAGAGAATGCCGATCAGCAGCCGGTCGATCATGTAGTCTTGGCCGACGATCACCTTCTGCACTTCGCGTTTCAATTGTTCGATGAAGGCGCTTTCGAGCTTCACCTTCTCGTGAATCGCCTTGATGTCAACGTCTACACCCATTCCCTAACCTCCTCCAGAGTCTGACCGAGCGGGTATTATACAAAATCGACGATGAAATGTTGCCTGGGGGCTGCGTGAGTGTGGAGAACAGAGTCGTGGGCACTGAGTGACGCCAGTTACTGATGTGCTCTTGGTGTCTTGTGGACAGTCGCGTGAGGGATTCGGGCCTTGTTCAGGGTCTCTCGAAAACCAATGGGATTGATGCTGATTATGCCTGCTGACCGCTACCACCCACCAATCGTCAAGGATGCGTTACGCGAAAAGCGCTAACGCATCCTACTACTACTTCTACTTCCAGACCTCGCGAAACCGGAAAGGGCGTCTGGAAACCACAGTCTGTCAATCGCGATTCCCGTTGACCGTTTGCAACCAACGACCAATCGTTAATGGTGCGTTACGCGGAAAGCGCTAACGCATCCTACATCACTCTTGTCCAAAACAAGTTTCTTAGAGGAGCTTGGAGTGAAGTAAGAAGACAGGAGTAGGCCAAGCCGCCTGAGTTAGATAGAATTGGGATTCAGCAAGAAGGACCCAATCCATCCAGGAGGC
>VFZK01000095.1 GCA_016871215.1 Acidimicrobiia bacterium
ACTGACTCCCGGGTGGATCTTCCTAAGAGTGAAGAAAATTGAAATCGGTCACTACCAAAAACTCCCGTTACTGAACTGACATGAACAACTTGCAGACACTGTAGGCTCGAACAGCTGGACACTAGTGATGCGTCTCTTCTATTCTCTGGCTTGCTTCTGGGTGCTGATGACTGCGGCTGCTTTCACCGCCGCGGCACAGGGGAAATCAATCCAGAGCTTCTCGAATGAGGAGCTGGCCTTCTTCGCAACAGAAGTGCGTCCCATCCTGGATAAGAATTGTTCGCTTTGCCATGATGCCGGCAAGCACACAAGTGGGTTCTCAATCGAGTCGCGGGAGTCCATCCTGGCCGGTGGCAATCGAGGCCCGGCGGCGGTACCTGGTAGTCCGCAGCAAAGCCGGCTCATCCAGGCAGTTCGTTTCGAAGGCGAGCTGAAGATGCCGCCGACCGGCAGACTTGCAGAATCGGAAATCGCTGTGCTGGAGCGGTGGGTAGCTCTGGGTTTGCCCTCGCCATCGCCTGGCTCCGGCGCGAAGCTGTTTGCGGCGGGGAACACGACTCATTGGTCCTTTCAACCCATCCGCAGGCTACTGGAACCCAAAGTGAAAAACACGGCCTGGGTGCGTAATCCCATCGACCGTTTTGTCTTGGCGCGGCTGGAGAAGGAAGGATTTGAGCCGTCGCCGGAAGCTGCCAGGTCCAGGTTGATCCGGCGGCTGAGCCTGGACTTGGTGGGATTGCTGCCATCACCGGCCGAGATACGCGAATTCTTGTCGGATCAGAGAGTGGATGCCTACGGACGGCTGGTCGACCGCCTGCTTTCTTCGCCGCATTATGGTGAGCGGTGGGGGCGGCATTGGTTGGACCAGGCTCGCTATGCCGATTCGGACGGCTACAACATTGATGGGGCCCGGGAGATCTGGATGTTTCGCGATTGGGTGATCAACGCCCTCAATCGCGATCTTCCGTTCGATCAATTTGTGATCGAGCAAGTTGGCGGGGATCTTCTACCGAATCCGACGACCGATCAACGGGTTGCTACCGGCTTTCATCGGAATACCCTGCTCAACCTCGAAGGAGGCATCGATTTCGAGCAGTACCGAGCGGAGGCTGTTGCGGACCGAGTCGACACCACAGGCGCCGTCTTTCTGGGACTGACCCTAGGCTGCGCCCGCTGCCACGACCACAAGTTCGATCCGATTTCGCAGCGTGAGTTCTATCAGCTTTACGCGTTCTTCAATAACGTCGACGAACTGGCGGGTGATCAAGGCGAGGAAGGCCGGCTGAGCGCCCACAAGCCCATCCTTGAATTCGGAACGGCTGACGCATTGGCTCGGCGTGAGGCATTCCGCGCTCAGCTGGAAGCTTTGCGCCGCGAGTTTCAAGAGTTTCAAACGGGAACCGAAGCCACATTGCTGAGAGATCCCGGCAAGTTGAAACCTGAGGTTCTGGAGGCCTTGCGGACGCCGCCCCCGAAACGTCACGAATTTCATCGAATCATCATCAGCTCCTTTCTCAAAGAAACCGATATCGGATTTCGGCAGCGGTCGGCGGGCCTCGAGGCTTTCGCCAAGCAGGAGCCAAAGGTACCGAGTACCTTGGTGATGCGGGAACTGGCCACACCCCGTGAAACTTTTGTGCAGATTGGGGGTGACTTTCTGCGCAAGGGGGTTGCCGTGTCTCCAAGCGTTCCGGCTGTTTTGCCTTCTCTCGAAACAACGGATACGCCAACTCGCCTGGACTTGGCCCGCTGGCTGGTCGACCGGCACAACCCGCTGACGGCACGCGTGACGGTGAATCGAGTGTGGCAGCGTTACTTTGGCAAGGGATTGGTCGCAACCGATAACGATTTCGGAACGCAAGGCTCCCCTCCAACCCACCCGGAATTGTTGGATTGGCTTGCGAATGAGTTTATAGAGGGTGGCTGGAGCCAAAAGAAGCTGCATCGACTGATCGTGACATCGGCCACCTATCGCCAGGATTCACGCTTCCGGCCCGAGTTGGCCGCTGCAGATCCTGAGAATCACTGGGTAGGGCGGCAACAACGCCTTCGACTGGAAGCCGAAATCATCCGTGACGCTGCACTGACTGCCAGCGGCCTCTTGAATCCGAAGATTGGCGGTCCCAGCGTCTTTCCGCCCCAACCGGAAGGAGCCAGCAAGCTTGGCCAGATTCAGCGGGAGTGGATCGCCAACAGCGGTCCGGAACGCTATCGACGCGGAATATACACCTACTTCTGGCGAGCGAGTCCCCATCCTGGGCTGATGGTCTTCGATGCGCCTGACTCCACCACTGCCTGTACCCGCCGCAATCGCTCTAACACGCCATTGCAGGCGTTGACGCTTCTAAACGATCACGGATACAACGAATTCGCTCGCGGTCTGGCCCAGCGCATCTTGCGCGAACCCGCTGCGAGCGAATTCGAGCGTGTGGGGCTGGCATTCCGGCTCAGCCTGTCTCGGACGCCTCGGCCAGAGGAGGCCTCCCGGATCGAAATGCTTCTGTCTCAGCAGATGACTAGCTTTCAACGCAGTCCCGCAGAAGCGGTGCGTGTGATCGGGCCTGATGTACCCGAGGGAGTTGACATTGTCCGGTGGGCCGCCTGGACTTCAGCAGCCCGTGCGCTACTGAACCTGGATGAGTTCGTAACACGGGAGTGATTCGTCACGCAGGGAGCAAGACTCATGGACCCAGTTCAACGCAAGCTGCTGGAATCGACCCGCCGGCATTTCTTTGGCCAGTGCGCCGTCGGTCTTGGACAGATGGCGCTGGCTTCGCTGTTGCGTGACGGCGATGCCCATGCCTCGGAAACCGTGCAACCCGTCAATCCGCTGGCGCCTAGGGCAGCGCATTTCGGTGCAAAAGCAAAGAGTGTGATCTACCTGTTTATGGCTGGAGGTCCTAGCCAGCTGGATTTGTTCGAACACAAGCCGAAGTTGGCCGAATTGAGCGGAAAGCCGATTCCAGAGTCGTTTCTGAAGGGCAAGCGCTTTGCCTTCATGGACAGCTTCTCTCGCGACGTGCCAAAGCTGCTGGGTTCGCGGCGCCGATTCCAGCGTCACGGCCAATCAGGCCGGTACGTTTCGGAATGCCTTCCCCACTTGGGGCATGTGGTTGACGACCTGGCCTTCGTGTCTTCGCTCCACACAGACAACTTCAATCACGCTCCAGCCAAGATCTTCCTCAATACCGGTTCAACGCGTTTCGGCCGGCCCAGCATGGGCGCCTGGGTGACCTACGGCATCGGCAGCGAGTCGCGCGACCTGCCAGGCTTTGTCGTTTTGCAATCCGGGCCGCGTGGGCCTCGCGGCGGCGCGCTGAACTGGGGAAGCGGTTTCTTGCCCACGGCTCACCAGGGCGTTCCTTTTCAGAGTGGAGGAGATCCCATTCTGAATCTGGCAAGTCCCAGCGGCTTCAATGCGGAGCGCCAGCAGCAAGTTTTGCAAACCGTGCGCGACCTGAACCAAACCCATCTAAAGGAAATGGGCGACCCCGAGATCGCAACGCGTATCGCCTCTTACGAAATGGCTTACCGCATGCAAACCAGCGGACCGGAATTGATCGATTTTTCCAAAGAGTCGAAGGCAACGCTGGAGTTGTACGGGGCGGAACCGGGAGCGCGGTCGTTCGCCAACAATTGCCTGCTGGCACGCCGTTTGGTGGAACGTGGTGTACGGTTCGTTCAGCTGTATCACACGGACTGGGACCAGCATGGCGGCCCTGAGACAAACCTGAACGAATCGCTAGATCAGATCTGCCATCAGATCGACAGGCCTTGCGCTGCGTTGATCCAAGATCTCAAACAGCGAGGCTTGCTGGATCAGACCTTAGTGATCTGGGGAGGCGAGTTTGGGCGGACACCCATGGGTGAGCAGCGCGAAACCCTCGGTCGTAACCATCACATTGATGCCTTTACCATGTGGTTTGCGGGGGCCGGCATCAAGCCAGGCCAGACCGTGGGAACCACCGATGAACTCGGGTTTAGCAGCATAGAGAACAAGGTTCACGTCCACGACGTTCAAGCCACCGTTCTTCACCTGTTGGGATTGGACCACACTCAGCTGACCTTCAAATTCCAAGGCCGAGATTTCCGCTTGACCGATGTTGGCGGCGAGGTCATCAAAAAACTGCTGGCGTAGGATCTCAGCGGGACTCGGGTTACCGATTGATTGCCTTCCACAACGACCGCCAGGAACCGTTCAACAGCTCCTCAATCCGGCGCCAGCCGGCTTCGCCCAACTCGCCTCCTTCCGCACGGGAGTCGCGAAGGTCCATGGCATCTGCTCTGAGACACCCGTACTCGAGAAAGCGTTCCGGGGGCCGCTGATAGAGCTCACCGGCCAGATCTGCCGGTAGGCGCGGCAAATCCTCTGGTGCGTTCTGGGCCCGTTCCCGGTGCACAATCCACCAGTCCAATTCCAGCCGGGCAGCTCTCTCTACTCGAAGTGATTCCTGGCTGACCTTCCGAATCGCTGCGTAGTAGTTCAGGAGATAGAGATAGGCTTTTTCGTAGTCCGATCGCTGCCGGCCATTCTTGAAGAGAAAGGCCGCTCTCGCCGCCTGAAATGCAACTCAGTGTGACCGCAAGTACGGGAGGCGATACTCCCTTCGCAACAAATCTGCTAGTTGGCGAAACAGGCGCATCGGCTTTTTCTCAAAGTACGACCGGCACATTGCCGCGTCGAGACGAGCGACTTCCTCTGGGCTGAACTGGTGGATGCTCACGGACCGTGGCGCGAACAGGTCGAAGCCTGCCCAGAGCAGGAGGACTACCAGGGTCGACAGAACGAGGGGCTTCGGACGTCTTAGCAAGTTTTGCATGACCGTACTGACTCAGAATACGCGGCCCTGGTTGCGTTCTTTTCTGCCCGTGCAGCGTCGGCAGGCAGCAGGCCTGACCTGATCTCGGCGCCGCGGCGAGCAATCGCCCTATTCTATCTGGACGAGCAAGTCCCTGGGTATGTTTCGAGTTTGGCGTCGTAAGTGCAGCGCAATGGGAGGCTACCCTTTGCCGAGCTGCGTTGGCGGGCATGTCCCAGCCGATCGAGTGCGGACATCGCGTGACGCCCTTTTTAATGACTGCCTGCAGCAAACTAACCACCATTCTCAGGAGGACTCCCAATGGAAGGTTCAGTGACGAACAATCCGAGCCGTGCCCGAGTGATCAAGGCCCTGAGCTTCGAAAAGCTAGACCGCATTCCCCATCATGACGATTACTGGCGGCAGTTTGTCGACCGCTGGCGCATGGAGAAGAGGCTCGGCTCGTTGGCGGACATCGAGGATTACTACGAAGTGGACATCCGGATCTCGACTCCAGCCGAAGAAGGATGGCCTAGCCAGGCAGCGGTGGTCAAAGAGGAAGGCGGTTTTGTGATTTACCGCAACGGTTGGGGAATGTTACAGCGCCAGCTTGCTCACTCCTTTGGAGAGATCCGGCATGGGTTCTTTGGACAGGAGCTACAGGTCGTATGTCAGGAGAAAACCGATCCCGAGAAGCTGAAATTCGAGTCGCCGCAAGACGACCGGCGCTTCGAGTGGACCAGCCGGTGCGTTCGCAGAAATGCTGGCCGATTCGCCATCATCGGCAAAGTCGGCGGACCTTACATGCGCACTGGCCAGCTACGTGGAACCGAACAATGGCTCATGGATCTGGCTGAGGACCCAGGTTATGCCCGTGCTCTGGCTTCGAAGGTGACCGATCATTTGATCCAGATTGGCTTGGAACAACTTCGACGCGACAACCTGTATGCGACGGGGCTCTGGATCTTCGACGACATTGCAGGCAATCAAGGCATGGTGATGAGTCCTCGCACGTACGAGAAGATCTTCTACCCCTGTGTCGCCAAGATGGTCAAGGCCTGGAAGGCAGCGGGTGCAGCCAAGGTTTTGATGCATTCCGACGGTAACATCGAAGCGGTGCTGGATCTGTTCGTCGCAGCTGGAATCGATGCTGTGAATCCCGTCGAGCCGAAGGCTGGAATGAATCTGGAGCGGCTGCGGAAGAAATACGACAAGAGACTGGCCTTTGTGGGGGGCATGTGCAATGCGCGAGTCCTGCCGCAAGGGTCTCGCGAGGAGATCCAGAATCACGTTCAGAGCATCCTCGAGCTTGGACAAGACGGTGGCGTGGTCTTGGCGGCGCACTCCATTGGCAGCGACATTTCGGTGGAGCACTACGATTGGGCAATGGCGGCTTATCGCAAGTACCGATGAGTGGTCCCCAGCAGGACTCTTCGAAGTCGCGATCCCAGCCTGTAAGCGCTAACTGGAGACTTGCCTGCTGTACGAAACGCATGAGGTTTAGGTCGCTGGTTCGGCAGCGATGATGTTGTCGTCGTAGGTGGGCTTGATGCGATGTCCGCCAGGGACTACCAAAAAGTCCTCTTCAGGCCAGTCGCCCGAAACCAGTTTGGCAAACAAACTGACGCTTCCCTGAATTTTCTCGAAAGACCAGCTGCGACGGCTGGCCTCTTGCTGCGCCAGCTGCTGAAACCGGTCGTCTGGCTCGACACCCGTTTCGATGTACGTAAGCTGGCGATAGTGCTGCTGGTATTGGCTGAACTGTTCATACAAATAACGGCCATTGTCTTCGCCGTACTGGTCGATCAGATCCTGAAGCGTAAAGCCAGTGGCTCCCTTGCGGGCAGCGGCTGGGTTTCTGAGCTGCTCAGTGCTGCCTCCCCGCTCGATCCAGCCAGGCGAGCGAAAATAGACGCCTGGATTCGCGTTGAAGTACTGCTGGTAACGCTGACGGCTGCCCATGAGCAGCGCGATGCAGTCGTGGGCCCTGGGAACCACCAGCGAGACGGTTTCCGCTGTCAGACCAGCCAAGCCATTTCCACACAGCGCGTAACCTAGAAGAAGGGCATCGTGGCGAGCCAGGTCCGACTGGTCGATCTTCTCCTGCAGACCTCGCTGCATCGCAGCAGCACCCAGATCGTGGAGCCCCTTCGTGACGAATTCGACGTCAACTTGGTGGGGAGACCGAGCGAGCACAGCACACATTTCCCGGAACATGACTTCGCAGCTAATCAGCTTGAATCGTTTCATTCAATCGTGGCCTCCACTTAAGCTGGAATCAAGGCTGCTTCGGGCATTGTGCGACAAGGCAGTTCCCAACTCTCTGCCGCCTTGAAGCGGAGGGCTATTCCAGCTTTCGCGCCATGGCGGTGCCGATCCCGGTAGCGCCGAGTGTCGCACCATTGTAAAACAGCCGGATTTGATCCTCCTCTTCAATGACGCACGGGTAGCCTGCCATCGTAACGTCCCAACCCTGCTGAACCGGAAACAAAGAGAGGTTTTCTCCTGCAGGCCGTTCCCAAGCCAGGCCGTCTTCGCTGGCTGCCTCACACATCACGTAGGACATCGAGCCGAAGCGCGTCCCTAAGGCCGTATAAAGGCCACGATAACGCGCCTTAGACTTCCAAAAGGTCAAGCCGACGACGCCGATGTTTTCGTAATCCACTTCTGGTTGCGGACCGAACAGAATGCGCTTGTCAAACCAGCGGATGCCGTCATCAGAATGCGCGACGACGCAGAACTTCCTTTGCGTGACGGTCCTGTCCTCGTTGTGCAAGGCGGGAGGCAGCGTGTGATAAAGGCGATATAGCATGCGTCCATCGGGCTGAGGCACATCGAGAATTCGGCCGAGCCCGACAATGACTTTGTTGTCAGGGAAGCCAGGGTAACCTTCCCCTGTCACCACGGGTTCGGTTCCATATTTCTTCCAGTGGAGCAAGTCATCACTCATCGCCAACCCGATACCCCAGAAGGCTGAGAAGTACTGTGGCCCGGTGCGGCGGCTCTGGCCAGTGTAGTACAGATGCCATTGGTTGCCGACTCGATGGACGCAGGGATAGATTTGCCAGACTTCATCAAACGCACCTGCGGTGCCCAGTTCGAGGATCGGGCCATAGCGCTTCCATTCGGTCAGACGGCCCACTGGGGCCGTCGCCACGCAAATGCGCACGCTGTCTTTCCGTACGCCGGCATAAAAAAGAAAATACTCGCCGTCGCGACAGACAACAAAAGGGGCAAAGCACCCCTGGCTGTCGAAATCGCCGGGTCCGGGCAACAGGATCGGATTCCGCTCATCACGCTGCCATTGGTGCGCGAACTTCCCCGGCTTGGGGCCAACCGCCGCACGGAGCCCTGGCAAGCCGGTGGCCAAAGCCCCACTTGCAAGAAGATGGTCACGGCGTAGGAGATCTTCCGGTACGAGCATCTGAGCGCACCTTTTCCTTGTACGGCTCTTGTGGCGTTGAGACAAAGGCGACAGCCAGTCACGACTGCCCGCTCGCGGCTCGGCAGCCGCAGACGAGCGTGGGGCTGAGAGCGATCCATTGGCTCTCTGGCGCCAGGCACCGCGCGAGTTTGCGCGTGGCCGACCGCTACATGTCCCACTCGGAGGGGTCCAGACCGAGGCTACGAGCGCAAGCCTCGACCTTTTCCCAGGTGGTTGCGTCGACTTCGATGCCGTCGCGTGTGCGCTTCTCGGCGCTGCGAAACTCGGGCTCACCCGGTGCAAGGATTTCTGAGAATCCTGGGGCGACGCGGCTGGATTTGATATGCCGCAAGAGTCCTTCCAATTCGTCGAAGTAGGACTCTCGCTCTGTGAAGTGCTCGATGTTGTAGACGGTGAACATGACGCCATTGCTGTGCAGGACCTTGGCGCCGGCAGCACATCCTTCACCACTCAGAGCGCCACCCAGGAGTTCGACCACAATGCTGAGACCGTAGCCCTTGTGCGCTACGACGCCTCCCATGGGGAGCATTGCGCCCGGCGGATCGGCTTTCATCGAGCGCGGGTCAGTGGTTGGACGTCCCTCCGAATCAATGAGCCACCCTTCCGGAACGGACCGGCCCTCATTCACGGCGACACGCACCTTGCCTTCGGCTACGACCGATGTGGTCATATCGACCATGATTGGTTTCGCGCCACGGCGCGGCGCCGCAAAGGCAATGGGATTCGTGCTGAGCCGGCCGTCGATACCGCCGTACGGAGCGATCTGGTAGCCGAGCCGCCCGGCGTTGACGAAAGCCATCGCGATAAATCCTTCTTCGGCAGCCATCAACGGATAGGCCCCGATCCGGCCCAAATGACTTGTATTTCGAAGCGCGACTGCTCCCAGCCCATGTTCTCGCGCTTTCTTCATGGCCAACTGCATCGCGAACCGGCCTCCCAGCTGGCCTAAGGCACTGCCGCCGTCGACAACCGCCGTGCACAGGGCTTCCCGGACGATGGTCGGAGAACCCTTGACGCGGAACCGTCCATCTCGAATTGCCTGGATATATTCGGCGTAGCGGATGACTCCGTGTGAATCGTGGCCAAAGAGGTTCGATTCGACGACGTGGTTTGCCACGAAGCGCGCGTCCTCCGCCGAACAGCCAGCCGCTTCAAAAAGCTGGTAGCCAATCTGACGCAGCGTCTCTGGTTTGAATCGGGGCATCGAGCTCCTTTCGTTCTCCAGGCGTCAAACAGGGTTCACGAGTCGAGACTGGACTGGCCAGCTCAGCGGATCCTCTATCGTGCGTTCCACAATAGCCAAAGTGCGACGCAAGTCATCGGCGCCATTGTTGCACACTTGCGTCTCAAAACGGCGACAGGTTTTCCAGGACGCTAGCCCTGTCGAGAATCCAAGCCGCCCTGACGGTAGGGCTACGGAAGGCTTCGGTCATGCCAAAGTTGAGAGCCGGGTCGCTAGCCAACGCTCCAGACTGGTCCTGGCTGGTCAGTTGACGCGACTCTTTCCAGACCGTTCCGAGACATTCCCTTTGGCTCCGGTCTTGCTCTGTGAGGAAGACGTTGCCTTGGCTTGCGCTTGAGCAGCAACGCGAAAAGCCCCAATACCTTTGTGTGTGGGTTCGTCTAACCCATGAACCCGGGCGATCAACGCGGTTCTCTTAGATCTAATGTGGGGCAAAACTCGACCTGCGAGTGGGGTACTTCACCCAATCCAACGTAGAGGAGATCACATGACACCACGCGAGCGGATGTTCGCGGCAATTCGTGGCCTGCCTAGCGACCAGATTCCGTGGGCCCCCAGGATGGATTTATGGTGCATCGCCCTGCGCGCGCGAGGAACCCTCCCGCACGAGTTCCAGGGGCTCAATCTGGATGGTATTGCCGACGTGCTCGGCGTTGGTTGCCACGCCGTTCGAGGCGACTACACTTTGAAACGCGACCCGGTCGAGTTTGCTCTGCGCGGGTACGGCCTCGAGAACCACGTCGATTTTCCATTTCGCCTCGAAGTGCAGGGGTTGGATGTCGATTTCGAATGCGATGGCCAGAATTATCGCACTTCCATCAAGACGCCTGCCGGGGAGCTGACGACGCTGTTGCAGCTGACCCCAGAGATGCAGCAGTCTGGCATTTCGATGCCGTTTACGAAGCGCTATCCCATCCGCTCAGTGGATGACCTCGAAGCGGTCGGGCAGGTCTTCGAACATCTCAAGGTGATTCGAACGCCGGAGGCCTACAGCGGGTTCCGAAACCGAATCGGCGAGCGCGGTTTGGCAGCCGCTCATGGACCCAATGGCGCCTCACCGATGCATCTCATCTTGCACGATCTCATGCCGATGGAGCAGTTCTTCTACTTCTACGCGGACGAGAAGCCGGCCCTCGACCGCCTGGGCGAGAAGATCGGCGTTCTTCTAGAAGACATCCTTGAGTCGTTGCTGGCCTGTGAAGCGGAAGTGGTCCACTGGGGAGCGAACTACGATCAGGATCTGACACCTCCGAAGTTCTTTAATGCCGAGATTGCACCCTGGCTGAAAAAGGTCAGCGACCGTGTCCATCGGGCTGGAAAGTTTCTCCAGACGCACACGGATGGCGAGAACCGGTACCTGTTGCCACACTATCCAGCCTGTGCGTTCGACATTGCAGAGTCCGTCTGCCCGCATCCCATGACGAGTTGTACCCCGGCGGAGATCCGCAAGGGCTTAGGCCCCACGACAACGGTTTGGGGCGGGATTCCTTCGGTTGCCCTTTTGAATAGTTCAATGGATGACGGGGCGTTCGAGGCCTATTTGGACAAGGTTTTTGGAGAGCTTGGCAGTGGCGAGCACCTGATCTTGGGCGTGGCTGACAACGTGCCGCCAGACGCGAACCTTGACCGCCTGCACCGAATCCGCGAGCGCATCGAGTCCTTTGGAGCCGTTCAGCCCGGACGCGGCGATCAAAAAGCGCGTGGAGGAGCGTAGGCCCTCAGAGTCCTGCGGGCGACCCAAGGTATCGTGCTTAACCGGCTCCCTAGGACAGGGCAATGCTTTTTTGCAAGGAAGTTGAGTCGCCGAACGCCGCAACCGTCTGCGACAGTCGACCGCCCTGGTTGGGATTCCAGGCGCCGCACAGAGAGCGTTTACGCACGGATTCTCTTGAAAAGCTGTGGCTAGCCTGACAGCGATTGGTTGGGTGGCGCACGCATCGCCTGCTTGCCAAGCCCTTGCAGAGATCGCGAAGATTGCGCTGCTCACCGATTGACTCAACCAAGAAGTACTAGTCGGAGGATGCCTTATGGGAATGACCTCAAAAGAACGGGTTCTAACGACGCTCCGGTGCGAACAGCCCGACAGGGTTCCTTACTGTGAGCTATCGGTAGACCGGGCCATGGCTCAGAAGCTGTTGGACTGGGCCGGAGCGCAGACCCAGCGTTACAACATCGAAGCCAACCTTTAATCGCCCGAGGAAGCCCTTCGGTTGGCCGAGCATTTGGGTCTGGATAACCTCTTCTTCGTAATTCGGGCCCCCGTCTGGGCGGAGAAGATATCCGGCAAGGATGGCCGGCTTTTCTATGGTGACGGAAAGATTCAGACGGAGAAGGATCTTTCACTCATGCAGTTTCCCGATGCCGACGATGACGCGTTCTACTCCGAAGCGCGCGCGTTTCTGCGTCACAAAGGAAACTACCCAGTATTGTTTGTCACCCGCATCGGGATCTTGTCCACCATGATGAGCATGGGAATGGAGAACTTTTGTGTCGCCCTCTACGAGAACCGGGGATTGGTTGAAGCGGTCTTGGACCGCTACTGCGACTGGACCGCGAAAGTGGCCAAACGCGTCTGCGGGCTAGGCTTCGATGTGTTTATCTCGACAGACGACATGGCGTTTAACACCACCACGTTCTTCTCGCGAGCGGTCTTTTGGGACCTGGTCTTGCCTCGTTACCGGCGCGTGCGAGAAAACATCACCTTGCCTTGGATTGTCCACAGCGATGGCAACATTGCGCCGTTTGTGGACGACTTGGTTGACTTGGGCGTGATCGGGCTCCATCCCAACGAGAAAGGCGCGATCGACATCCGGGCGATGAAGCAGCGCTACGGAAAACGCCTCTCTTTGTTGGGCAACGTGGACTTGAACCTTCTTGGCATGGCAACGCCTGAGGAGGTCGATCGCGAAGTCCGCGAACTGATCCGGGACGTCGGTCCGGGCGGCGGGTACGTCGTCACCAGTGGAAACAGCCTTGCAGGCTACTTGTTGCCCGAAAATGTCCGGGCCATGGCTGCCGCCGTTCGCAAGTACGGGAACTACCCACTCGCGTTCGCCTGAATGTGGGTTGGCGCCGAAAGCGGAGAGAGATAAAACAGTGGGAGGAGGAAGTCTATGGGAGCAGATCGTCCGTTGTATCAAGCCATACTCGACGGGGATGCCAAATTAGCCCGCAGCTCGGCCTAGGAGGCCTTATCCAAGGGGGCCGATCCGCAGGGGCTGGTTGACGAACAGATGATTCCAGCAATGGATGAGGTCGGCCGGCTGTTCGAATGCCATGAGTACTTTGTTCCCGAAATGCTGATTGCGGCCCGGGCCATGCGAGCTGCACTTGAGGTTGTGCAGTCCCGGCTCACGAAGGCGCAAACCGAATCCAAAGGCAAGGTGGTCATCGGAACCGTCAAAGGTGATCTCCATGATATCGGGAAAAACCTGGTCGCTGCGATGCTCCAAGGGAGTGGTTACGAGATCCTCGATTTGGGGACCGATGTGCCACCTGAGAAGTTTGTCAAGACGATCGAAGAGAACAAGGCTAACGCGGTTGCCTTGTCGGCTTTGCTGACGACGACTATGCCGGAGATGAAGAATGTCATCGAAGCGCTCGTCAAAGCTGGTATTCGCGACCGGGTGAAGGTGTTGGTGGGGGGTGCTCCTGTAACAGAAGAATTCGCCAAGCAGATTGGCGCCGACGGCTACGGCGAGACGGCGGTGGCTGCCGTGGGCCTGACGAGGAGTTTGGTGGCCAGCGCCACGGCCTAGCGGCCGTTTCTACAGGCAAGGAACGCTCTAAGGATTCCGGATCGCCGGCAGTCGATCCCTGCGAATGAGGTGTCGCCTATGAGATCGCTGACTTCGCGCGAACGGGTGATGGCAGCGATGTGCGGCGAACCTGTCGACCGGGTGGCGAACACTTCCCTCGTCAAACAGTTTTGCACCCGGCAGCTGGGTCTTAAATTCCGCGACTACAACCGCGATCCGCAGGTACTGGTTGAATCCCAACTCCAGACGTACGAGCGCTGGCCGATCGACTGTTTCACAGCACTGGGCTTCGCCTACCGGGAGGCCAGTGACTGTGGACTGCCTCTGGTCTGGCCCGAAGACACGGTTCCGCACCCAGTCGGTGTGCTGGTGAACGAGCGCGCCGACATCGGTCGACTCCGTTGGCCCGCGCCATGGGACGGCCCACTGATGAGCGCGCGACTCCGGGCGATCCAGATGTTCAAGAAATTGCGGCCAGATGTCGCTGTATTTGGCGCCGTGGAGGGTTGTTTCGCTCAAGCGTTGACCTTCCGAGGTATGCAGCAGGCGATGGAAGACCTGGTGCTGGAACCGGACTTGATGCGCGAGTTGATGGACTTCATACTACCAAACGAAATCGCGTTCGCCAAAGCGCAGGTTGAGGCTGGCGCCGACCTGATTTTCGTCGGCGAGTCGGCAGCGTCTCTGGTGGGGAGACGGCCCTATGTCGACACCATTCTGCCCTTCGAGCGAGCCTTGATTCGAGCGATCCAGCAGATGGGAGTACCGGCGAAGCTGCACATCTGCGGAAACATCTCGCATATCATGCACGACGTTGCCATGGCGGGTGCCGACATCGTTGACATCGACTGGATGGTAAGCCTCACTGAAGCTAGAAAGGTCTTCGGTCCTCAGGTCTGCCTCTGTGGCAACTTCGATCCAGTGGCCATCCTGCTGCAATCTACGCCAGAAAAAGTCCGAGAGGAATGCAGACGATGCATTCGCGAAGCGGGAACACCGTTCATTCTGGCTCCCGGCTGCGAAGTTCCTCCCGACACGCCAGCCGCCAACTACGCCGCGCTTTGCGAAACCTATCACTGAGAATCCGTTTCAGGTCTGACCCTCGCAGGCGGACCGCCGGCCTTGCTCATGAGCTCTCCAGTCAAGCCCCGCCCTCACTCGCAGCGAAACAGCAAAACAGCGTTGTGACGACAATACAGAGGTTGGCGTAGGCGCAAGCATCGCCGCAGGCCATGCCCTGGAGTTTGTACATTTCTAGTGCGGTATGAGCCAGATGCCCATGCCACGTGGCACGGGCTTCCGGCCTGTGCCTGGAGATTGGACATTTGAATGTGGGAGCCGGCCTCCGGACGGTGACCAGAATCCCCGTCCAGCAAAGGTCGCGACCCAGAGGTCCGCTCCCACATTCGCCATCCGCCGCTTCGTTGCTTAATCCTGATACTAAGTTGCACTCAAAGAGATATTAACAACCCAGTCGAAGCCGGTAATCGAAGCGACGAGTTGGCGATGGTTTTCTAAGTAAAGAACCGCTTGAACCAGGCGGTCTTCGACGCCCTCCAAACTGTTG
>VFZK01000096.1 GCA_016871215.1 Acidimicrobiia bacterium
CGGATTGTTCTTCGCCAATACCTTCGTGATCGCCGCCGTCAACGTCGTCTTCCCATGATCAATGTGCCCTATCGTCCCAATGTTGACGTGCGGCTTGCTCCGATCAAATCTCTCCTTCGCCATCGCTGTCTCCTTGATTGCCTAGAGCTTATAAACTGGACTTTGATTTCAACTGAACGATCACGTAGCCGGGGACCTTCTCCAGCGTGGTCAAAGAGAAAGTGGAGCCCACGACCAGGATTGAACTGGTGACCTCGTCCTTACCAAGGACGCGCTCGTACCAACTGAGCTACGTGGGCCCAAGTTTTGGAGCGGGAGACGGGGATCGAACCCGCGACCAACAGCTTGGAAGGCTGTGACTCTACCACTGAGTTACTCCCGCTCGCCAGGGAATGTTCGGCAGTCGACGTGGGACGGAGCTAATCTAGCTTCGCAATCACGCCCCTGAGCAACCAAGCCTGCAACCTCTGATGGTGGAGAGAGGAGGATTCGAACCTCCGTAGCTCGCAAGGAGCGGCAGATTTACAGTCTGCTGCCATTAACCACTCGGCCATCTCTCCGATCGTAAACCCAAAGCTCGAATTTTCTAGCAATCTCGTGGCGTTCTTGGAGCTGGCGAAGGGACTTGAACCCCCGACCCGCTGATTACAAATCAGCTGCTCTACCAACTGAGCTACGCCAGCCCGTTGGCAAAACTGGGAATCTAGCAGAAAGCATTTGTGTCCGCAACAGAGAATTCTGCTTAGGCAGAGAAAACCCTCTGCTTGGGTCCACAACGGGAGTGGCGACCGAACGCTGCCGGATCATCCCGGAGATCTCAGCCGGGCCCGGATTGCATGGACACCGATACCCCGCGTTTCACATAAGGAACAATCGGGACCCAAATCGCGTCGCCGTTGGAAGCACCAGCCCACGGACCAAGGCGTCTTCAGAATTTCTCCTTGATTTTCTTCAGCCCCTTGCCCACTCCTTTTCCAACCTTAGCCGTTCCCTCTGCAGCTTCCTCGCCCACCTTCTTGACGCCATCCGCCGTTTTGGTTCCGACCGTTTTGGCTCCTTTTCCAACCTGCTGCCCAGTCTCCTTCGACTTCTCGGCGGTTGCCTGGCCAACTTCTTTGGACTTTTCAGACGTCGCTTTGCCGACTTCCTTGCTCTTGTCGCTTGTTACCGTGGCCACCTTCTTGGCACCCTTGGCCGTAGCCGTTCCAGTTTGTTTCGCCCCGGATTCGACCTTCTTTCCAGTCTTTTCGATCGTCGACTGGGCCATCAGCCCTGCGGGACAGCTCAGTCCGCCCAACAACGCAATGACAACAAGTTTTTGCATACAACACCTCTGGAATGTGAAGTTGATTTTGAAATAGAACTTAGGGCAACGGTCGACGTCCTGCCAATCCATCGGGAAACGTGATGCCAAGCCGAGGACCATCCCCTTGAACTTGTTAGCCCGCCTCGCTTCTTTGCGTCATAGACCCAACAAGTTCCTGACATACTTTGGAGAAGGAGAGCCAAACGAGAGCACTATGTCGTGAAACGTTTTCAGATCTGAAATCGGTCCCTTCTTAACTTCCCAGGCCTTGCGGATTTCGTTGATTTCCGTATTGCCCACATAGTAAGTCGACAGCTGGGTGGATGACAAGCAGGCTCTTCGCCACTTACCCGCCGCCTCACCCTCTTCTTGGAAGCCTTCATTCATCATTAGGTCCATCGCCTCTTTCTCGCTCATGCCGGCCGCATGGATCTTCTGGTCCAGAACGGCGTTGATGATTAGACGCAGCCGCATCTTCAGCTGTTGCATCTTGGCCTCAAGCCCGCCGTAGCCCTTCTCGACCATTAACTGCTCCGCATACGTCGCCCAACCCTCGGCGAAAACGCCACTGGTAAAAATCGCCCGGATCGGTGTCGAGCCTTTGTATTTGTTGGAGTGGGCGAGCTGCAAGTAATGCCCTGGCATTGCTTCGTGGACGGTCAGGTTCTTGAGCATGAAATTGTTGTACTCGCGAAAAAACGACGCTGACCGGGCTGGGGTCCAGTCGGCGGGCGTTGGCGAAATCGAATAAAAGGTTTCCCCGTTCTTTTCGAGTGGACCTGGGGAATCACAGTAGGCCACCGCCACTCCACGCTGAAACTCAGGCATGACGATGATCTTCACCGGTTCTTGGGGTACCGTCACCAGGCTGTGCTGCCGCACAAATTGGGTCGCTTCTTCGAGGTTTGTCTTTGCCAGCGCAACGATGGTTTCGTTGGAGGGCCGCGATTCCGCCAGCCGATCCAGCGCTTCCCGTATCAACCTCTTTTTCGCATCGGTCGAGGTCTCAGGCGTCGCTGTTTTCGAGAGCGACCGAGCCGTCTGGTACAGTTCATCCTGGGTTTTCTGGAGGTCCGACTGAGCGCGTTCGAGAATCTGCTCTAGAGAAAGGTCGGAATCCAAGGTGTAGCGCAGTTTGTCACGAAACTTGTTCTCGTCGATTCTGAAGTTCCCGTTCGACCTGGGTAGCAGATCCTTTTCAAGCCAGTTGCCGTAGGACTCGAAAGCAGCGATCACCTGCTTCTGAACCGATGCGAACTCCGGAATCAGTTCAGGCGCCTGGTCCAGATAGGTCTTCAGTTCCTCACGGACGAGGCTGATGTTGCCTTTATTCTGTAGTATGGCCGTCTCCGTATGGACCCTTGGCGGATTTCCGAGGTTCGCTCGCGCGGCTTCCAGCACGGCCGGCATAGCCTTCAGACGGGCCTTGACGCTCTTCAGCCGGTCTCGCAGGGGCGCAAATTCCCGCGCCGTCAGCCCATACACTGCGTTCCCGGCGTTGTAGAAGAGGGGATTCCACTCGTACTCGCGCAGATTCTCGAGTTGAAAAAGCGCCGACTGGATCTGTGACTGCAAGATCGCATAGTCGATCCGGTTTGGTACGGAAAGCTTCGACATCTCGAGGCGCGCCAGCCGATCCACCGACTGGCGCTGGAACTGGATCTGAGCCTGAATCCCGGTGCGGCTGTAGTCCGACAAGCGGTCGTCGTAGCGGTGCTCGCCAAGGCTGGTGGCAAACTCAGGATTCATCTGCAATAGCTGATCGAGGTACTCTTTCGCGAACGCTTCGAACTTGAGGTCCTCGTTGTCGGGCGTGGAGCAAGAAGCCAAAAAGGAAAACATCATCACCACCGGGCACAACGTCAGCATGAATGTCTTCATAAGACTCCAGAGGAGGCGGTGCGAAACTGGAACGCGACTCGCCGCTCCATTGTACCGGCAACGCCATCATTTCTGGAAGAGTCTGAATGAAGGACGAAGGCAATGCAGGCATGGCCTGAGCCGGCGATACTAAACAGCGCGCTTTGACACCCCGCGATACGGATATAATGGGCAGGCCTGCGGGAGAGCGCTGGGCTACTTTCATGGAGGTGGGAATGTCTCGCCGATTTTGGCTTGTTGTCGTCCTTGGCGCCATTGTGTGCGGCCTCTTGGGACGGCCAGGCGCCGCCAAGCTTGAGCCCAAGGACATCAAAACGCGCCTGAAATCAGAGCTGCAAACAGCGCCGGCTTTGTTCGCGCTGAAGCCGGCAGGGCATCCGATTCGTGTCTTGGCATTCGGGGATTTTGGGGACGGGCGGAAAGGGCAACGGGAAGTCGCCGCCGGGATGTCGCAGTATCACCAGCAACGGCCGTTCGACTTTGGAATCACCTTGGGAGACAATTTCTACAACAAGGGGATGAAAGGCGTCGAAGATCCGCGCTGGAGAACGAGGTGGGACACACTTTACGACCCTCTGCGCATTCGCGTCTACGCGGTCTTGGGAAACCATGACTACGGCTCTCCGCAAAGCCCGGAAGCAGAGATTCTCTATTCGCAGAAAAGCCCTAGCTGGCGCATGCCCGCTACTCAGTACACCTACACTGCAGGCTGGGCCCAGTTTTTTGCCATCGATTCTCAGGTCATGAGCCCAGCTCAACTCGGCTGGCTCCGGAAAGAGCTGGAGGCCAGCCAACTCCGCTGGAAGATCGTCTACGGACATCATCCGATTTATTCGCACGGCAGGCATGGAGACAACCCGAGCTTGATCCGAGACCTGTTGCCGGTCTTGCGCGGTCGCGCAGACGTTTATCTTGCAGGTCACGACCACGACATGCAGCACTTGAAGCCCGAAGGCAACCTTCATTTCTTCGTATCCGGCAGCGGGGGTAAGAAGCGCTCCATTCGCGCAGGACCGCGCTCTTTGTTTGCCAGAAGCGCCTTGGGCTTCGCGGTGCTGGAGGCTGACGGAGCGTCGCTGAAGATCGTCTTCATCGAGAAGAACCTGAATCCCGTATACGAATACACGCTGAAGAAGTAACTCGCAAGCTCGAGCCGTTCTCTTGCGCCCCAGTCGAGAGACGCACCCGATGAGTCGCAGAGCGAAGCCATGATCGTCGTCATGTCTGTGGCGGCCGTCGAAGACGATGTCCGTCAGGTGGTTTCTGTCATTGAAGCGCGTGGCCTGCGCGCTCAGCGGATGCCGGGTGGAGAGCGAGTCGCCGTTGGCATCCCGAGCGCCATCCCGCCAGATGAGCGTGAGCCGTTGTATCAGGCGTTGAGCGTGCTGCCGGGCGTGGAACACGTCGCACACGTTAGCCGGCCGTACAAATTGGCCTCTCGCGAGTTCCACCGAGCCGACACCGTTCTTGAGTCAAGGGTGTTCGCTTTGGAAGCAAGCAGATCCAGATCATGGCCGGCCCGTGCTCCGTGGAGAGCTCCGACCAGATGCGGCTCGCAGCCGAAGCGGCGCGGACAGCGGGAGCCAGCGTGTTGCGCGGCGGTGCCTTCAAGCCGCGCACGTCGCCTTACTCTTTCCAGGGATTGCAGGAGGCGGGCTTGAAGATCCTGCAACAGGCGGGCCGGGAACAGAATCTGTTGACGATTTCGGAGGTCATGC
This sequence comes from Acidimicrobiia bacterium, assembly GCA_016871215.1. Taxonomy (GTDB): domain Bacteria; phylum Acidobacteriota; class Terriglobia; order Versatilivoradales; family Versatilivoraceae; genus VFZK01. The sequence continues at coordinate 4,906 of VFZK01000096.1, forward strand.
AGCACGATCTTGTCCCCTTGGTGGCAAGCTACGTGGACATACTGCAAATCGGTGCCCGGAACATGCAGAACTTTCCACTTCTGGTCGAAGTCGGGAAATCGGGTCATCCCATGATGCTCAAGCGAGGACCCAGCGCGACGTTGGACGAATTCCTGCTGGCTGCGGAGTACCTGATGCACCACAGCAACGCCAAAGTGCTGCTCTGCGAGCGCGGCGTCCAACCTCTCGATCGCAGCTACACGCGGAACACGCTCGATTTGAATGCGGCACCAGTGCTCAAAGAGATCTCGCACCTGCCGGTAATCGTCGATCCCAGCCACGGCGTTGGCGTCAGCCGCTATGTCCCAGCCATGGCGATGGCTTCGGTGGCAGCGGGGGCAGATGGCATCATGCTGGAAGTGCATCCGAACCCGCGCGAAGCGATGTCTGATGGAGCGCAATCGCTCACGCCGGCGCAACTGCAAGTTCTGATGCCGCAGCTTCGGGCTGTCGCTGCTGCCATCGGTCGCTCGCTCTAGACTCTTTTTCTTAAGCTTGCGAAGCCCGGCAGGACTCGCCAGCCCTATCCGGCATCTCGCTGTCTGCAAGCTTGTCGGATCTGTCTCCAAGGAGAGACTTCCATGGATTGCACGTTCAATCGTCGGAGTTTCATGGCTGCGGCCGGGGCTCTGCTAGGCCCAAACTGGGCATCGGCCTTCCCAGGAGCCACTTCGGCCCATTCGGGCGAAGTGCGGCTCGGGATCGCCAGCTATTCCCTGCGAAAGCTCAGCCGGGCACAAGCAATCGCAGCCATGAAGGAGCTGAACACTCCCTATGTCAACATCAAGGAATTTCACTTGCCCTACCGAAGCACGCCATCTGAACTCTCGGCAGGACGGAAGGAATTCGAAAGCGCCGGCTTAAAAATCGTTGGCGGTGGAACGATCAGCTTGGCCGAAGATTCCGACTCGGAGATGAGAAAGTATTTCGACTACGCCAGGCTCTGTGGAATGCCTTTGATCGTGATTGCGCCGACGCAGCAGACCTTGCCTCGTGTGGAACGCCTCGTGAAGGAGTACGACATCAAGGCCGCAGTTCACAATCATGGGCCGGAAGACAAGTTCTTCCCGACACCACAAGTCGTGCTGCAAGCAGTAAGGAAGATGGACCCACGGGTAGGCCTGTGCATCGATGTCGGACACACGGCTCGAACTGGCATCGATGTCGTGGGATCGATTGCGGAGGCTGGACCTCGCTTGCTGGACATGCACATCAAAGACCTGCGCTCGCTCTCGGACGGGAACAGCCAGTGCCGGGTTGGGGAGGGAGCTATTCCGATACCCGCTATTTTCAAGCAGCTGAAAAAGATGAAATACCAGGGATTCGTCAACCTGGAATACGAAATCGACGCCGACAACCCGGTTCCCGGCATGATTCAGTCGCTCGCCTACATGCGCGGCGTCTTAGACGGATTGCGCGGGTAGAGCTTGTCCCCGAGTCCGAACCTCAGGTTGAAGAAAACCGGCAGGAGCCGGCTCCGCTGAGAAGAAGCGCGGCGCCATGCAAAGTCATCGCCGGTTCTTGCGGTAGAATGGGACTGCAGCATCTTTATGCATCTATAAGAAATTGGATCGTCAGGAGACAATATCATGAACGGAAAACTCGGCGTCGCGACAACTCTGCTGTTCGCGGCTGCGGTCGTACCCGGGGCCAGACTGGCCGGTGAGCCCAAAGGAGGCAAGCCTGCAATGATTTACGACTTCACTCTGAAGAACATCGATGGGAACGAAGTGAGCTTGTCCAAGTATCGGGGAAAAGCGTTGCTTCTGGTAAACGTGGCAAGCCAATGTGGCTATACACCGCAATATGAGGGCCTCCAGAAGATCTACGCCAAATACAAAGACCTCGGGCTGGTCGTCTTGGGCTTTCCGGCCAATAACTTTGGCGCTCAGGAGCCAGGCACCGACTCAGAGATCAAGACCTTCTGTTCGACGCGCTACAACGTCACCTTTCCGATGTTCTCCAAAATCTCCGTAAAGGGCTCGGACAAGCATCCTCTCTATCAGTACCTCACAGATCCGGCAACAAACCCTAAGTTTGCCGGCGAGATCAAATGGAACTTCAACAAGTTCCTCATCGACAGAGGAGGAAACATCGCCGGTCGCTTCGAATCTAAGGACACACCTGAAAGCGAAACGGTGACTGGCGCGATCGAACAGGTCCTGAAGTGAGAGATCGTCTGGAAGAGTGACCTTGGGGGGCTGCACCTCGCTGCACCTCATGGAATAGAAGGTGGAAAGGAATCGGGAGGACCCGCAATGCCTTGGTTGAGTCCAACGCCGATTCTTCGTACAGTACCGATGGCGCGGTTTGCCATCGCCGCGAGAAGTCTGCATTTCTCGCAAGATCACGATGTCTGCGCCAGCCAGGTCATGACTTGGCAAAGCGCTAAGCGGCTCGGCCCGCGTCTCGCTCTGCCAGACTTCGGGTACTTCTGAACGGGTTTCGCTCTTCAAAGCCTCGAAAAGGGATTAACGATGAAGACGATTGTGATTGCTGAGATCGGCGAGAATCACTACGGACAGTGGGACTTGTGCCGGGGGCTAACTCAGGAAGCGGCGCGAAATGGAGCTACCATCGCGAAATACCAAACCTACACGGGAAACCAGTTTCCCGCCAATCACCCGGAGCGGGATTGGTTTCAGCGTGTGTCGATGCCCGCCCGTGTTCACTTCGAGATGCGCGATCTCTGTCTAAGTTCAGGAATCCGTTTTCTGAGTTCCCCGTTCAGTGTGGGCGCGGCGCGATTCCTGGTGGAGACCATGGGTTTGAACGAGATCAAAATTGCGTCGAGTGTCCTCTTGAGATTTCCTGTCCTGGATTACCTCAACGATCGGGCCGACATGGTCAAAACCATCTATCTGTCCACGGGCATGGCCACAGTGGCCGAAATCCGCGAGTCGCTGGCGCACCTCCAAAGAATCGACAAGATCTACCTGTTACACTGCGTCTCTCAATATCCAACGGAAGATTCCGAAGCCAATCTCCGCTGCATTACGACGCTCCAAAGGGAATTTCCCGGCATACCAACGGGCTATTCCGATCACACGCGTGGGATCGAAGCCTGCATGGCTGCCGTAGCGCTGGGTGCCGAAGTCATCGAGAAGCACTTTACCTACCACACCGCGATGCCGGGAACAGACCATGCAGGAGGCATGACTCCGAACGACCTCAAAGAAATGACTCAGAAGATCGAGCGGATCGAGAAACTGCTGGGCTCGCCTGAAAAGCGACCGACGGCGAGCGAGGCGCAGATCGTGGAGCTGGCCCGAACTCCGCTTGCCGAGACCGATATAGTGTAAGGCCTAACTCGCCCGGGGAAAAGGTGAGCCGCGTGAAACTCCAACTGAAGTGAAGCGGTTTGGCCGGGAACGGCTTCGAGAGCGCCGATTCGACCCCGTCGCAGGCGACAGCCAAGCGCCAGAACAACGCTTCGCTGTCACTGGCACTCGCGTTCGCTATTCCCTTCTTCTGGATTTCACGAATCCCCGGTATTCGCGCAGGACATCGTCCCGATCGATCCAAGGCTTATAGATCGCCCGATAGACCAGGCGATACCGCTTGTCCTTGCGCGGCTTGTCAATGAACCACTGAAAATCCCAAGCTGGGTTCCCACCTCCGCCTCCTGAGGGCGATTGGGTGAATCGCACCCGGTCGCGCTCGCGGAACATGACAATCCAAACGAAGTCTCCATAGCGGCCGTAATACAGGGGCAAGGTGTACTCGTAGTCCGATTCGTTGTAGACCAGCTTAAGCGGAAAAGGATCGTCGTGGCGAAAGTGCCGCCGGTCCTTCGCGCCGCGATGGGTCGACAACTCGCCATGTTTTGGAGTGACACCTTGAATCCACGATTCCACTTTCTGCCCCTTCTTGCGTCCCAGAAAGTAGATCGATTTGTCCGCAGGCGTGAGAATGTAACTTGCCCAGAAAACATTTAGATGTGCGTAGGGAAACTTCTCCTGGCGAGGAATGCACTCGAACGTCACGTCGATGAAGTGCGGCTCTCGAAAGGCAAAGCGAGTGCTGCTTTCGAGGCCGGTATTCGGCAACGGCGCCTGATACAACTCGAAGGTCTTTTCGCCGATGCGGCGAAGCTGCATCGGATGCTTCCGCGGCTCGAATTGAAGCTCCTTTTCTGCGAAAGAAACGCCGGTATTCACATGCTCCAGATTCAGACCGGCAAAACGAGGAACGAACAGGCTCGGGCCGCCGTCATGGCGAATCGAGAGGATTCCGTTATAACCCTCGGCGTGCTCCGGAGCAAACGCTTGATTGTTGCCCAGCTGAGCAACCAGCTTTCCCCAGCGTACTTCGACCACGCCCGCCGGCAGCAGCTGATAGCTCTGTTCGGGACGATCGAGGGTGGTGGTCTCTTCCGGGTTTTCCCCTCGAGCAGCAATCGTCAAAAGCGAAGAAACGGTGATCACAAGTGACAGCCAGCGCCGATTCATATCGGAAGCGAGATCGGAGTGAGTGCAACAACAGGGGAGATTCCCTCATTCGGCCAACGTCCTGCCACATCACGAGACGCCTTCACCACGCGGCCACGGATCCATCTTCATGAAACACACGCGCCATAGGCCGGGTATCGCCAAACGGGTATTTCTTCAAGGCTTCTTCCGAGAGGTCGAAGCCTAAACCCGGTTTTTCCGGAAGCGGAAAGCGGCCATCCACCATCCGCTTGGCCGGGAACCCAAGCCACTCTTCCCAGATTTTCTGGGGCAAGCCTCCTGTTTGGCCTTGGAGCTTCCCCATTTCGAAGCCGCCCATGCGGTCGTAGTACCCACACGCCAGTGCGGTCATGGTCGCACTGGCGTGCGACACTACCAACGCTCGTAGTACCGAACGCCGGTGCGGTCAGTCACGAGCCTGCTAGCGCCTACGGAGCTTCAACGAAAACACTTCAGTGCTTCCCCTCTTCGTTCACGCGTGCTGACGCAGCGGAAGCCACCACCCGCGGTCGTCAGGAGATCCGGACAGGGATTCGAACAAACCGCCAAATCCCGGAGGCCTGCCTGGCGCCCGCGATGCAGGCGGTCGCGAAAGCCGCTCATTTCAGGCGGGCGCCGTTTGGAACGTCTTCCAGAAATCCTGCCAGCACGGGCTGGCCCTCGTCTCCCACCGAAGCCGCTAAAAGCATGCCATTGGACTCGAGGCCGCGCATCTTGCGCGGCTGGAGATTGGCAACGATCACAATCTTCCGCCCTACCAGGCTTTCAGGACTGTAGACTTTTGCGATGCCAGCCAAGATCTGTCGTGTTTCTGTCCCCACATCCACGATAAGCTTCAAAAGCTTGTCGGCGCCCGGCACACGCTCAGCCGACACGACCTGGGCTACGCGAAGTTCGACCTTGGCGAAGTCGTCGATCGTGATCTTGCCATCGCTGGCAGGAACCTCAGCCGGCTTCGCCTCGGTGCCCGCGACTGTGGGCTGCGCTTTCGCGTTCCTGGCCGAAGCGCCGCCAGCCGGCGCCGCTTCCGGCCTGGTTGCGGGCGGTGTTGCAGCCACCGTGCTCTGCGCGAAAATCTTTTCGATGACTGTCTTCTTGTCGAGCCGCGGAAACACTGGCGTGATCTCTCCCAGGCTGCTGCCGACCACCAAACCTCCCCATTTGATCTCATCGATGCGCTGCGCCCTCAAAGGGGCCTTCATGCCCAGCTGCTCCCAAATCCGTTTGCAGCTTTCTGGCATGACCGGCGCTAGCAGCACTGTTGCGACCCGGATCACTTCTGCGGAGGTGTACAGAATTGTCGCCAGGCGCGGGCGTTCGCCCTGGTTATCAGTCAGGGCCCATGGAGCGCTCTCGTTCAAGTAGCGATTCGCCTGCGCCAGCAAATCCCAAACTGACTCCAGCGCCTTGCTGAACGCCAATTCACCCATATGCAACTGATAGGCCTCCACGGCTGCCAGGGCTTTCTGCTCCAACTCATGATCCAACGCCAGCCGGCCCTCGATCGCCGAGGGATAGGGCATCGTGTTGCCGAAGTTTTTCGCAACAAGCGTCAACGTTCGCGAAACCAGGTTTCCAAAGTCGTTGGCCAAGTCGCTGTTCACACGTTGGATGAACGCTTCGTAGGAGAATGTGCCGTCCATGCCGAACGGAACTTCGCGAAGCAGAAAGTAACGCACAGCGTCGGATCCGAAATGAGCCAACAGCAGATTCGGATCGATGACGTTCCCGCGTGACTTGGACATCTTGACTTCATCTTTCAGCCACCAGCCGTGCGCGAAGACCTGCTCGGGCAACTCCAGCCCGGCGGCCATGAGAAAAGCGGGCCAATAGACCGCATGAAAACGCAGTATGTCCTTGCCGACGAGGTGAACCTGCGCGGGCCAGAACTTCTGGAAAGTCCCGCCAGTCTCGCCGGGCGCGAAACCGATGCCGGTCAGGTAGCCCACGAGCGCGTCAAACCAGACGTAGATGACGTGGTTTTGCTCGTCTGGTACGGGTATGCCCCACTTCACGGAAGTCCGGCTGATTGACAGATCCTTCAAACCGCCACTGACGAAACTCACCACCTCATTTCGGCGAGACAGCGGCATGATGAACTTCGGGTGCTCTTCGTAGTGCTGCAATAAGCGCTGCTGGAAATCCGACAGGCGGAAAAAGTAGCTCTCTTCGGTCACGCGTTCGGTTTGGCGCTCGCACACTTCGCACTTCGGCGCGGTTTCGCCGTCAGGGGCGAACAGGTTGCACGAAATGCAGTACCAACCGGAGTATTGTCCCTTGTAGATGGCGCCACTGCTAAGGGCGCGCTGGAACACTTCGGCAGCTCCGGCATAATGGCGGCTGTCGGTAGTTCGAATGAACTGGTCGTACTCAATGCCAAAGCGCGCCCAGAGTTTCTGGTATTCGGCCGTAATCTGATCCGCCAACTGCTGGGGCGAGAGGCCCTGGGCGGCTGCCGCGCGCTCGATGTTCTGACCATGCTCGTCGGTTCCGGTCAGCAAGCACACGTCCAGTCCCTGCATCCTCTTGAACCGGCTGAGACAGTCAGCCACCACGGTCGTATAAGTGTGCCCAAGGTGGGGACGAGCGTTGACGTAGTATAGCGGAGTGGTGAGGTAGAACGTCTTCATATGAGAGCAGAGATCCCTTTCCGGCATTCCCTCCGGATACAGTGCCTGGGTGCTAGTGAATAGAAGATAACGGTCCTGCAATCTCCTGCGAGTGCCGGTTCATAAAGAGCTGCACCACTCGGGACTGCACCCATTTGTAGGGCAACCCACGAGCCAGCGCGGCCTGCCGGCAATCTTCGTATTCGGGGGCAAAGTTAACCACCCGTCCGCCGAGTCGCGACACCTTGACCTTGATGTCGCCAAACTCGCACGCGATGATCTCGACTTGGCGATCCAGAACCCACCTCTCGCTTTCGCGATACCGTATCCCGATCGTCGTGGTTTCCTCGAAGATCAACAATGCCATAGCGTCGCCGAGGCCTGGCGGCGCCAGAACCGTTAGCACCGTCCCGGGGCGGTTCTTCTTCATCTGTACAGGGCTCGCAAAAACGTCCAGAGCACCTGCGGACAGAAGCTTGTCCATCAGGTGGCTGTAGATTTGCGGATTCATGTCGTCAATACTGGCTTCAAGCACAACCACCCGATCCGTGGCGGCCAGGCTCGATTCCCGTTTCGCTGCTTCGGCAGCTTCGCATCGCAGAACCCGCAGGACGTTGGCGCTACCCTTGAAATCCTTGGAGCCGGCCCCGTAGCCGATTCCGCAAATCGTGACGCCCGGCAACGCTCCGAACCCATCCGCCAATGTCGAGACGATCGCCGCCCCGGTGGGCGTCACCAGTTCGCCAGGCACGTGATTCGAATAGATCGGGATGCCCTTCAGCAATTCAGCCGTGCCGGGCGCGGGCACCGGCAGGATTCCATGCGCAGACTCGACCGTCCCACTACCCACGTTGAGCGGCGAACAGTGGATCGATTCGATTCCCAGCAACTCGAAGCCGATGCAGGCTCCAACGATGTCGACGATGGCGTCGATAGCGCCGACCTCGTGGAAATGGACCTTTTCCGGCGTCGTTCCGTGCACCTTCGCTTCAGCTTCCGCCAGACGCCTGAAAATGGCGACGGCGCGCTCTTTGACGCACGACGCCAGACTGCTGCCTTCAATGATCCCTAGGATGTGCGACAGGTGCCGGTGAGATTTCTCTTCCCCAATCGCCACATCGAACTTGGTGGCAGCGACGCCCGCCTTCACCACCTTTCGGGCGCCGATCGAGTAGTTCCTGACATTCAGCTTTTCAAGCGACGCGCGCAGGTCATCGAGCGAAAGTCCCAGATCCAGCAAGCTTCCCAGGATCATGTCGCCGCTGATGCCGGAAAAACAGTCGAAGCGTAGAATACTCATGGTGCGCTTTCCACACCTAGTCTGCATCCTTCACGAAGCTCGCAAACGGTAATCTCAGGCGATCGTCGCGAACTGGCCCCTGGCGGCCGGAGCCGAACATCGAACCGAAGCGTCCTGTTGCTTTCCCTTTGCGAACCGATCTGTTGGAAGACCGGGCAGGCCGCTCACGGTTATCGACAGGGTGGCCATCGGTGGTGCGTCCCGTTGCCCAGCTCAAGAAGGACCGAACTTCCACCGACATTCCAGCCTTCGTACAACCCCTGCCCTGCTATCGGGATTCCGTTTCCGGCGTACTTCGCCCAGCCGGTGTGTCTTGCAGATGCGCCGCCAGTTCCGGCAGAATCTCGCCAGCCTTGCCCAGTAATACTTCATGAGCTTCATGGGCAGCCGCAGAGCGCTCGATATTCACTTCAACCACATAGGCCCCGTGCCGTCGCGCAATTGCCGGCAGTTGAGCGGCCGGAAAAACCTCTGCCGAGGTGCCTACGGAGAAAAACAGTCCGCAGGATTCCACCGCTTGCACTGCACTTTCGAACACGCCAGCAGGCAACATCTCTCCAAACCAAACCACGCCCGGCCTCAACGTGCCCCCACACTCACAGCACGGAGGCAGCGAAGGCAACACCTCACGCAAGTCTGTGCCGTGAAGCCCGCAAGCGACGCAACGGACTTCCCAAATGTCGCCGTGCAACCGCAAGATGCGCTCGCTTCCGGCCCGGCTGTGCAATCCATCCACGTTCTGAGTAACGAGGCAACAGTTCGCGAAATACTTTTCAAACTTCGCCACCGCCAAGTGCGCCGGGTTCGGCTGGATGCGCGCGATCAGCTGGCGGCGCCAGCCATACCATTCCCAAACGCGTCCGGGATGCGCTGCGAACGCTTGCGGAGTGGCCAGTTCTTCAACTCTAAACTCATTCCACAGCCCATTCTCCCCCCGAAACGTCGGCACTCCGCTTTCCGCCGAGATGCCGGCTCCTGTGAAAACCACAACGCGTGTTGGGGGGATCAATAGTGACTGCAGCTTGCTGGAAAACTGGACTGGCATCGCGTCGCCAACCAGGTCGGCACTTCCAAAGAGGATCCATACTAGAAGTCGCCGCCCAAGTTTGTCAAGGCAGGCCGTTCGTGCTCCCAGGGCGAACGCATCTAAAGAGGGCTGAACAAATCTGCATCCATATGCTATGACGACAAGGGGAAATAGCTCAAATGCGATCTCCGGAGCCCTTGTTCATGTCCCCACTCAAGCCCACCGCCAGCAGTTCTGGCAATCTCATGGGAGGGTTGCTCGACCAGCTGAAGCAAGTTAAGGATCCCCGCGTCGATCCTACCAAGCGCCATCTGCTGTCCGATATTCTGGCCATCGCCATCTGTGCGGTGATTTGCGGAGCCGATGAATGGACCGAAATGGAAGCCTTTGGGAAAGCCAAACAGCC
>VFZK01000097.1 GCA_016871215.1 Acidimicrobiia bacterium
TTTAACGTTATCTGGAAGTGAAGCGAGTATGCCACAGCGTCCGTTCGCGATGCCACTGCTGTTCCAAAGTTCCATCAAAGCCCCAGGACTCGTGGTGGCCATGCAGACGCTCTGCTGACCCGTGCTGCGCTAACTCGGCGTCGACGGACCTGTTTAGTAATCCGACCGTCAGCGAGGACTCGGCCGTTGACAGGCTGCTGCTCGGCTGGTCCCGCAGGAGTCGGTTCGAAGAGATGAGCGGCATTGCGACTCCAGCTTGTGACGGGCAAGCGCAATGAACGCGAGACACCATTCCATGGCGACAGCAGACGCTGCACCGACGCAGGACCAGGACACGATCCGCCGGGTCATTTGGGCCAGCTTCATTGGCACGACGATCGAGTGGTACGACTTCATTCTTTACGGAACGTCGGCAGCGCTGGTGTTTAGCCGCTTGTTCTTTCCAAACGTCGATTCGTTCACGGGCACTCTCTCGGCCTTCGGGACGTTTGCGGTCGGATTCATTGCGCGTCCTGTCGGAGGTCTGGTGTTTGGGCACTTCGGGGACCGGCTGGGACGCAAGTCGATGCTGGTCATCTCCCTGTTGATCATGGGAGTCGCCACGTTCATCATCGGGCTCCTTCCCACCTACCACAGCATCGGCATTCTCGCCCCTATCCTGCTCGTGTCGATGCGTTTCGCCCAAGGACTCGGTGTTGGCGGTGAATGGGGCGGTGCGGTGTTGATGGCCGTGGAGCACTCGGCCGGAAAGAAGCGTGGTTTTCACGGCAGTTGGCCACAGATGGGTGTTCCCGCCGGGCTGTTGCTCTCGACGGTTGCTTTCAGCGCCTGCTCATCGGCTTTCACGGAGGAGCAGTTCTTCTCGTGGGGCTGGCGCTTGCCCTTCTTGGCCAGTATTGCCCTGATCGGAGTCGGGCTCTTTATTCGGCTGCGTATTCTGGAAACTCCCGCTTTCCTCCATCAAAACATGGAGGCCAGACAGGTGCAACCACCCATTGCCACTGTTCTGAGAAGCTATCGGCGCAATGTGCTGGTTGGCATGGGTATGCGTTTCGCCGAAAACGGGACGTTCTACATCCTGACGGTTTTTGTTCTCAGCTACGGCGAGTCGCAGCTGAGATTGCCCAGAAGCACAATGCTGACTGGGGTGATTCTGGCTTCGCTGTTCGGGCTCTTCGCCACGCCCGCCTTCGGAGCCCTTTCCGATCGCATTGGGAGGCGGCCCGTATATCTGGGCGGAGCGCTCTTTACCGTAGCGTTCGCTTTCCCTTTTTTCTGGCTGCTCGACACACGATCTCCGTTGCTCATCTGGCTCGCGATTGTCTTGGGCGTGAACCTGGGCCACGATGCCATGTACGGCCCGCAGGCCGCTTTCTTTTCGGAGCTGTTTGGGACGCATGTCCGCTACACCGGCGCCTCGCTAAGCTACCAGCTGTCATCCGTGTTTGCCGGGGGGCTGGCGCCACTGATTGCCACCGGATTACTGGCCAGGTTTGGGAGCGCGGGCGTAGCCGCCTATGTTGTCGTGATGGGAATGATCACGGTCGTATCGACCCTCCTGGCCTCAGAAACATTCCAAACGAGTCTGGCGGAAGAGCCAACGCGGCCAGCGCCATAGATGCCAGAGCGTGTTGCCGAACACTGCATTGCTGCCAGCCAACGGCTCGAAGTTGTCCTCTGCCGTCGTTCCATTATCTGCCAAAGCGCCGGCCTCTAGGCCCCAGTGGGATCAGAAGGCGAGGGGAATCCTGCCTGCGTGTTCTACGAGAGCCAGGGTAGCCAGGGTCTCCCCCCAAAGTCTCGTTGGTGTTTGAGTCGAGGTCATGCCCCTGCCAGCGCGCGGGCTACTGATTCGGTCATCCGCGAGCAGTTCAGTAGCCCGACCGTAGCCGAGGGTTTTCGACTTGGACGGGACCTGCCATGAGAGCTGAATCGCGCGGACAAGAGCGTACCCTCGAAGGGCTAGGATCGGGGTCGAGGGCCAGAAAGCCGTGCAGTCCCTCGATCATGATTCTCCGCTAGAGGCGAAACAGACTGGGAACCACCGAACGATGCGCCTGCCCTGCACCCGGTGATTCCCAACCGGCTTCCAGTCGTGCGGCACTTCCGAGACCACGCCCCGCGAGGCGGTTGCCGTCGCGTGCGGCAATGACGGGAGGATCGTCCGGTTGAGGCCGGGACACCAAACCTATTGTCTCCCCCGCGAAAGGCCTGCCTTCGCAAAAAGGCGATGCGTGGCTTTCAGCAGCACGCTAAGGAAGAGTTGCGGCCAGATACAACGTGCCGACCCGCCCCGTTTGCCTGTCGAATCGCTTGATGAGGAAGAGGACCTCCGACTCCGATTTCAGTTTAGAGACGATTTGACGCAGTTCTTCAGGACTGCGAACCGGCATCTTATTGATCTGCAGGATGACATCCCGGGCCTGGAGGCCGGCCTCGTCAGCCATACTGCCCACCTGGACATTCGTCACGATCACTCCTTCGTCAGGCTGCAACTCAAATTCGCGAGCTTGGCGCTCGGTAAGACTCTGGACTGCAATCCCCAACTTGGTTCCGCCACGTTCCTCCTCCGAAGGCTCGGCGGCCTCTCCTGTTTCATCAGGTATGAGCTTGGCCCGGTCGTCAACCTTCAGAGTCACCGTCTGTTCTTTGCCGTCTCTCAAGTACTTGAGAGGGACGGTAGTGCCAGGGGTCAGTTCCGCAACCACGGTACTGAGCTCGGAAGTATCGTTGACCTTGCGTCCGTTGACCTCGCGGACCACGTCTCCCTGCTTCAACCCGGCTCGAGCCGCTGGGCCGTCGGGTGTGACCTGAGTGACGATGACACCTTTGCCGTCGCCGGCTCCGAGAGCTCGCAACGTCTTGTTCGTACCCCCTTGCATCAGGATGCCAATGGCACCGCGGGTCACTTTGCCTGTTTTCACCAGCTGGTTATAAATGTTGGTGGCCGTATTCGAAGGCAAAGCGAAACCGATGCCTGCGTTCGCACCCGAAGGCGCTAATATGGCCGTGTTAACTCCAATGACCTCGCCTGCCATGTTGACCAATGGGCCGCCGCTGTTGCCCTGGTTGATCGCAGCATCGGTTTGAAGGAACCTCTGGTACTGCTTCCCGCCGCGCCCCGTGGCGCTGATGATGCCCGCCGTGATGGTCTGCTCGAGTCCAAACGGGCTGCCAATGGCGAGAACCCAGTCGCCTTGGGTCATCGCGTCGGAATTACCAAGTTTGGCAGTCGGCAGATCCTTCTTCGCTTCGATCTTGAGCACCGCGATATCGGTCTTGTCATCCCTGCCGATGACCTTCGCTTTGTAGTCGTCACCCGAAGCCAGGCTGACGTTGATCGTGTCGGCTTTCTCGACGACGTGGAAATTGGTGATGATGTAGCCGGCTTTGTCGACCAAGAACCCGGAGCCTAGCGCTTTCGTCTTCATGTCGCGGCCTGGCCCATCCATCGGCCCACCGAAGAACCGCTCGAAGAAGTCAAAAGGATCCTCTTGCGGGCTCCCAAATGGAGACTGCCGGCGCTCACGAGTTTGTGCTTTGATAATGGTCTCGGTGTTGATATTAACGACCGCAGGTTCGACCATCTTCGCTACCTTGGAAAACTCCGAAGAGAGCTGCGTAGGAGAAGGAATGGCAATCGCAGTGGGGCCCGGCGAGACGCCAGGTTTGTCCGCATTCACGGAACGGTTGACTACAGTCCCAATCACCACGCCGATGGCGAGTGTGGCCAGGATCAGAGAGAAGAATAGGAGCTTTCGTCTTCTCATGGTTTCTATCATCCTTTCGATTAATGGAATCATGGTTGTGTTTTCGACCAGCGTTTCTCACAACCCGCGTTGTTGCAACAACCGTTCCAAATATCTCGCTGCTGTTCGAATGCCGGAAAGCTCTTTACTTTTGCTATAGTTTTCGCTTGCGTGTCCATGCGGAGCGATTCCCCAAACAGTGTTCAGGTGCTGTTTCGGCAGATTCGCTCGAAAGGAAAGTGCAGAAACTGCAGATGATGCAACGAACCCGAACGGAGTCGACTTCACCGCTCTCGAAAAGCAAGCGAATTGGGATGCTCCAACGGCGCTGGCTGGCGACAAGGTGGTCTGTCTGGATCCTGCTGTTCCTTTGCCACGGCACGTCGGAGAGCTTGGGACAGAATCGCCCGCGACCCAAAGGCACGGTGGTTCCTTCGGCTTCTCGCAAAGCTTCAATCTCGCCAGCGCTGCCGTCCTTTACTGCGGAAGAACTCAAAGGAATCCAAGGGGTGCTCGAGACCTCAGCAGGACAGATTGTGCTCGAGTTCTATCCTGATCTCGCGCCTGAGCATGTGAAGTACTTCGCAGGTCTCGTCAAGACAGGATTCTATGACGGCACGACGTTTCACCGGGTGATCTTGCGCGGCATCGTGCAGGGCGGAGACCCGTTGTCAAGGGATCCCACCAAGAGGTCTCTTTATGGGACCGGGGGACTGAGAAAACTCAAGCCAGAGTTCAGCAAGCAACCTCACGTTCGCGGAACGGTGTCAGCTGTGTTGTTACCAGGCGATCCCAATAGCGGCGGCTCACAGTTTTTTATCTGTGTGTCGGACCAGCGCCAGCTCGATGGTCAATACACAGCCTGGGGCCACGTTGTGGAAGGGATGGAAGTGGCGGAAAAGATCTCAGCCTTGCCCGCCGGACCCGACCAGATCGCCAAAGAGCGAATCGATATCAAAAGAGCCTACCTGCGACCTATCCCACCGCCTCCACCCATCCCCTTTGCCGATGCTACCTCCGAGATGATGAAGCGGCACCGCGTGCGTTTGGTCACGGCTGTCGGCAATATCGAGGTCGAGCTTTTCCCAGACAGTGCGCCGGAAACCGTCCGCAACTTCCTGAAGCTGAGCAAAGCAGGCTTGTTCGACAACACGGCCTGGCACCGAATTGTGGCCGGCTTCGTGATTCAAGGCGGCGACATGGCGACGCGCACCCTGCCGCTCACGGCCGACCAAGCTGCCAGGTTCGTCAGGAACCTGCAGCCGGAATTCAGCGACCTCAAACATGAGAAGGGCAGTCTTTCCATGGCTCGAGGTGACGCTCTGGATAGCGCCAGCACGTCGTTCTTCATCTGCCTAGCGCCCCAGCCGACTCTCGACGGCAAGTACACGGTGTTCGGCAAGGTAGTCGACGGTCTTGACGTTGTCGAGAAGCTCGGTGCTCTTCCTGTATCCGCCGACGAAAAACCGAAGGAACGGGTCGACCTCATCCGGGCTGAGCTGATTGAACCTGCGCCTTGACCCAGACGACGACTTGCATGTGCCGCGATCTTTCCGCAAGGGAACTGGGCCACTGAGCTTCGGACGGCAGGAATTCCATAGTGATCGTGAAGTAGGGGCGAGTTTCGCTCCAAACGGGTCAAGCGTCCACTATTGATCGCCGCGCCCGCGCGACACTCTTGAGTTGTGGAATGAGGCGATTTGTGGCAAGCCTTCTGAATTTGTCATCCAATTTCGCGCTTGATTCTGGTTTTCCTTGTGTTAGTATCCCCGCGTTCTGACCGTATTCTCGCCTTACTTCCGCAGTCCCCGGTGTTTCAAAACGAGGAGGTTCCGGCAGCATGCCGATGATGCTTCAGTTTGCCAACGTTTTGGTTTTCTTGGCAGTGGGCATCTTCTTTCTCGTTTTCAGCTTGACGTTGTCGAGTCTCGTCAGGCCCTACAAATACAGCGCAGAGAAGTTAAGCCCCTACGAATGCGGCGAGAATCCAGTGGGCAGTCCCTGGATTCAGTTCAACATCCGATTCTACGTTTTCGCATTGATCTTTATTGTGTTTGATGTGGAAGTCGTTTTCCTGGTGCCCTGGGCGGTGGTCTTCAAGAAATTGGGAATGTTTGCTTTCGTTGAAGGATTGATCTTCATTGCGATTCTCGCGGTTGGCTTGGCTTATGTCTGGGCTAAGGGAGACTTGCAGTGGGTGCGACCTGAGGAGCGGGGGAGTTTGGCCGAGCGGTAGCGTGAGGCTTCCGGTGTGGCCGCCAGCCGAGCCGCTGGCTCGCTGAACAACAGCCGTCGATAGGAAGGGCCATGAGCGTTTTGGAAAACCGGTTCGGCGATAACATCATCGTCACGACCGTGGACAACCTCTTTAATTGGGCACGAGCTTCCGCGCTTTGGCCGATGACGTTCGGACTCGCCTGCTGCGCAATCGAGATGATGGCGACGGGTGCGTCCCGTTTCGACTGGGAGCGATTCGGACTGATTCCTCGAGCTACGCCCCGCCAGGCAGACCTGATGATCGTTGCCGGAACCGTTACGCTGAAAATGGCGACGCGCGTGACACGGCTGTACGAACAAATGGCGGAGCCGAAGTATGTCATCTCGATGGGCAGCTGCGCTAACAACGGCGGCCCTTATTGGAAACATGGGTATCACGTGTTGAACGGCGTCGATCATGTCATTCCGGTCGACGTGTACGTGCCAGGGTGTCCGCCCCGTCCTGAAGCACTTCTGTTCGGCATCATGAAACTTCAGGAAAAGATCATGCGCCAGCGGGTGCTCCGCAAGAAGGGGGCCGCCTAAGTCGATGAAGACGGCTCCAGAAATCCTCCAGGTCCTTCAGGCACAATTCCCTGAAAAAATCTTGAAATCAGAGATGGGTGTTTTGGATCCTTGGGCTCGGGTCGAGGCCGGCTCGATCGTGGAGGTTTGCTCTTTCATGAAGAGTGACCTCAACCTGTCGTTCGATACACTCGCCTGCCTGAGCGGTGTCGACTTCAAAGGATTAAAGGGCGAGACGGAGCGGCTTGAAGTCGTCTATCACCTTTTCTCCATGAAGCAGCGCCACAAGTTTGTTCTCAAAGTCGAGTTGCCTCGAGACAACCCTAGTATCGGGACGGTCGAAGGTATCTGGGCGATCGCAAACTGGCACGAGCGGGAAGCTTTCGATATGTTTGGCATCCGCTTCGAAGGGCACAGCGATTTGCGGCGTATTCTTTGTCCTGACGACTGGGAAGGGTACCCGTTGCGCAAGGATTATGAGCAGCCGGAAACGTATCGCGGCATGCCAGTGCGGCCCGTCAAGCAGTTCGTCGAAATGGCTAACGAGGGTCTGCCGGTTGGGACCAACCCTTTCAAAGCGTGATTCTCGGATCGCGCTGCGATGCTGTGCGCTGAAACGACCATTCTCCGATTCACCCTCTGAGTCCTATGCAAGTTGAAGCCTTCGAAGGCGAGGAGATGATCCTCAACATGGGGCCCCAGCATCCCAGCACCCACGGCGTGCTGCGACTGGAGCTCCAGACGGATGGCGAGGTGGTGCAGAAGATCACCCCGCACATTGGCTATCTCCATCGTTGCTTTGAGAAACACGCCGAGAACGTCGATTACCCGGGCGTCATCCCCTACACGGACCGCATGGATTACATCGCTTCGATGAACAACAGTCTGGGCTACGCCTTGGCTGTGGAGAAGTTGATGGGAATCGAAGTCAACGATCGGGTCAAGGCGCTGCGCGTCATCGTTGCCGAACTGAATCGGATTGCCAGCCATCTTCTTTCGATTGGCACATACGCGATGGACATTGGCGCCTTCACGCCGTTTCTTCACTGCTTTCGCGAGCGGGAAAAGATTTTGGACCTCTTCGAATGGACCTGTGGTGCGCGGCTGCTCTACAACTACAATTGGGTTGGTGGCCTGTCGCACGATATTCCCGAAGGGTTCGTCGACAAGACACGCCAGTTCATGGCTGAGTTCGAGCCAGTCATTGCCGAGCAGAACGAATTGCTATCGTTCAACAAGATTTTCATCGAGCGCACGGCAGGTGTCGGGATCCTGGGCGAGGAGCTGGCAATCTCGTACAACGTGACCGGTCCCAACCTCCGGGGAAGTGGCGTTTCGTGGGATTTGCGGAAGGCGGATCCCTACTGTGGCTACGAAACCTACGATTTCAATGTTCCGGTCGGCCAAGGGAAGTTTGGGCCTCTAGGCTCATGCTGGGACCGATACTATGTGCGCGTCCGCGAGATGGAGGAATCCCTCAAGATCCTGCGACAGGCACTGGACCGCCTTCCCGACGGTGATGTTCAAGAGAAGGTCCCCAAAAAAGTGAAGCCGCCCAAGGGCGAAGTGTACGGAAGAACGGAGACGCCGCGAGGCGAGCTGGGTTACTACATCGTGAGCGACGGGAGCCCCAATCCGTTTCGAGTCAAGATCAAGTCTCCCTGCTTTACGGCGCTCGCGGTTCTTCCAGTGATCTCGAAAGGGGAAATGGTGGCCGATATCATCGCCGTCATTGGCAGCATCGACATCGTCATGGGTGAATTGGACCGGTAGTTCGGCATCGGTTCGTCATTCCAGCGAAAGGGGCAATCGAGTTTCGCGGGTCGACTCGCATTAAACGGCTTTGATTCCCGCCGACGCTGCAATGACGTTATTCGGGAACCAACCAGCCAGGAATTGGTCGCGTTAACTTCAACTATGGAAGCTCTGCTGAAGCTACTCTCGGACAATGTTGCAGGCTACGGAAGCCTTGCCTCGCCCCTGCAATACTTGCTGCCCATGGTCCTGGCGAGTTTGTGCTGTATTGCGCTGGTTGCGCTATTTCCCATTGTGGCTGTTTATGCCGAACGCAAGGTTGCTGCTCACATGCAAGACCGCCTGGGCCCAATGCGGGTGGGCGGTTGGCATGGCTGGGCGCAAACGATCGCCGACGGCATCAAGCTTTTGCTTAAGGAAGACATTATTCCTTCCGAGGCGGACCGGGTGCTGTTCAAGCTGGCACCTCTGGTCGTGTTTGCCGGCGGCTTCGCCTCGCTAGTTGTGTTGCCGTTCGGCGCTAGCGTGATCGTCAGCGACCTGAACATCGGCGTCCTTTACGTCGTGGCCATTTCCTCATTGGGTGTGGTGGGTATCATCATGGCGGGTTGGGCTTCGAACAACAAGTATGCGTTGTTTGGAGGCATGCGCGCCGCGGCCCAGATTGTTAGCTATGAGATTCCTGCGGTGATGGCTATTCTGACCGTTGTCATTCCAGTTGGCAGCTTGAGCACCCAGGAGATTGTCCGCGCTCAGGAAGGCGGATGGCTGGGAATCGGCAATTGGTTCATCTTCAAACCTGTAACCGCGGTGGCGTTTCTAGTGTATTACTTGGCTTCGCTTGCCGAAGTGAACCGGACGCCATTCGATATTCCCGAAGCCGAGTCGGAACTGGTAGCGGGCTACCATACGGAATACAGTGGCATGCGTTTCGCCTTTTTCATGCTGGCGGAGTACGTGAACATGTTTGTTGTCAGCGCCATTGGAGCCACTTTGTTCCTGGGAGGCTGGAACAGCCCGGTGTTCGGTGGACCCGTGGCCTTCATGCTCAAGTCGGTGGCGCTGGTTTTCGTTCAGTTCTGGCTGCGTTGGACCCTTCCGCGCCTGCGCGTGGATCAGTTGATGTACGTCAGCTGGAAGGTGCTGCTGCCTGCTTCGTTTGTGCTGGTTATTCTGGCCGGGGCGCTGGCTGTGCGATAGGGATGACGCGGGCCATCGCCAGGGTCAGCGGCATCGGCAGTGACCGAACTCTTCTGAGGAACCTCTGCATGAAGGAATATTTTCGCGACATTTTCCAGTCGATTTGGACCGTGTTGCTCGGAATGAAGATAACCTGGAAGCACCTGTTCACGCGAGCCTGTACAATGCAATACCCCGATCAGCGATGGGTCTTGCCCGAACGTTCGCGCATGCGGCTCTTCAACAAGATCGAGGACTGTATCGGCTGCGGACAGTGTGTGCGCGCTTGCCCGGTGGACTGCATCTATATGACCACGGAAAAGCGGACGAAGGATGAAGCCCCCGTGTTCGCTTCGGACGGAACTCCGATCAAGCTGCGCGTCACGCAGTTCGATATCGACATGTCCCTGTGTTGCTATTGCAATCTCTGCACCTATCCGTGCCCAACGCATTGCCTGGTGATGACGCCGGAGTACGAGTTTGCCGTCTATTCCAAGCAAGACTTCCTGTATCGCTTCGCCAAAGATAAGCCGGTCGCCCCACCGAAACCGGCTCATCACACGCCGGTTCCAGAACCTGCCAAGTAGCCTCCTCGGCGGCACCGGCTGGTCCTAATTAAGGGAATTCGAGCATGAGCGTATTCGACATCGTATTTTGCATTGTGGCTCTGGTAACCATCGGATCGGCAGCGATCGTCGTATTGTCGCGCAGTTTGATCTACTCGGCTTTCGCCCTCCTATTCACGTTCTTCGGCGTGGCCATCGTCTATGTCATGTTGGGGGCCGATTTCCTGGCGGCTACGCAAGTGCTGGTTTACGTTGGTGGCATCCTGATACTGCTGCTCTTCGGCGTCATGCTGACGCACCGCCTCTACAATCTCAACCTCAAGACGGAGACCTTTCAGCTGATTCCGGGTCTGCTGATCGCTTTGGCCGTGTTCACCTCGCTGGCGCTGGCGGCCACGCAAACTCATTGGAAACGAGTGGAAAAGCCGGTTGCGGCTACCACGGAGACCATCGGCAAGCTTTTCATGGAGGAGTATTTGCTGCCCTTCGAAATCGCTTCGATTCTCCTGCTGGTTGCCCTCATTGGAGCAGCCATGCTGGTCCGGCGAAGGAGTGACGCGTGATTACACTACAGCACTACCTCCTGCTGAGTGCGGCGCTGTTTTCACTGGGTGTTTTCGGTGTGCTGACTCGCAAGAATGCCGTCAACGTACTTATGGGCATCGAGCTCATTCTGAACTCTGCCAACATCAACCTGATCGCGTTTTCGCGTTATAGCTCGCACGGCCTGGATGGCCAGATGTTTGCCGTCTTCGTCATCGTTGTTGCAGCCGCAGAAGTTGCCGTGGCCCTCGCCATCGTGCTCACCATGTATCGCTTGCTCAAGACCGTTAGCCTCGACCGTGCCGACACGCTCAGACGCTAGCCGCCAGGGACTCTCATGATTCTGGACAATCTGCACAGCCTGAAGTTCTTTCTGCCTGAGCTCGCGCTGACGGCCGGTATTCTGTTGGTCATTCTGAGCGACATTGCTCTGAAAGGGCTGCGGAACCGGCTCAATCCGCTGCTCACGATGGTCACCCTGCTGCTAGCTGCCTGGTTCACTTTCCAGCTGAACGACGTTCCAGCGGCGAGTTTGTTTCACGGCATGCTGGCCATCGACGGTCTCGCCCAGTTCTTCAAGTTGCTCCTGCTTTTGGCTGCTGCGCTAGTGGTGCTGGGTTCATTGCATTCCACCGAGCTTGCTTCAGTTCACCAGGGTGAGTTTTTTGCCCTGCTGCTTGCTGTGACTTTGGGAATGGTGCTGCTGGCCAACTCGACCCATCTGGCCATGCTGTATCTTTCGTTAGAGTTGGTTTCACTCGCCTCTTACATCATGGTTGGGTATTTGAAGACAGACCGGCTCTCCAACGAGGCTTCGCTGAAGTACATTCTCTTTGGAGCTATTTCCACCGGCTCGATGCTGTACGGACTGTCGCTCGTTTACGGAATGACGGGCAGTTTGAGCCTCTATACGATTCGCGACGCGTTTCTCAACCAGGCACCCGAAGGCGTCAGCCAGTTTACGATCCTGCTCATCCTGGTATTGACGATGGCCGGTTTTGGTTTCAAAACCGCTGTCGTTCCGTTTCACTTCTGGTGTCCGGATGTGTATGCCGGAGCGCCGACGCCAGTCACGGCGTTTCTCTCCGTGGCCCCTAAGGCGGCAGGATTTGCCGTGCTGTTGAGGTTCTTCTTCAGCGGGATGAGCCAGGCGAACGGGACGCACTGGGAACTGATTCGTGGCATCGACTGGCCACTCGTGTTGATCGGGCTCTCGGTCCTGACGATGACTCTGGGAAACATTGCGGCGCTGACGCAGAACAACTTGAAGCGGATGCTTGCCTACTCCAGCATCGCCCATGCCGGTTACATTCTTATGGGTTCGGTCGTTCTCACGGGCGATGGTGTCCGAGCGATTCTGGTGTACCTCTTCGTTTATCTGTTCATGAATCTGGGAGCCTTCCTCGTAGTGACCATCATCTACAACAGCGACAAGACCTTCGATATCGAAGACTACAATGGCATGTTCAAACGGTCGCCATTTGTGGCGGTGGCGATGGCGGTGTTCATGCTTTCGCTCATCGGTATTCCGCCCTTTTCCGGCTTCATGGGCAAACTGTATGTCTTCGGGTCCGTCATCGACAAAGGGCTCTACTGGTTTGCGGCAATCGGGGCGTTGAACGCTGCGGTTGCGGCTTTCTACTATATGCGAGTGATGAAGGCGATGCTGATCGAAGAATCTAACGGCTCGCCAGCTCCGCTCCAGATTTCTTTCCTCAATCAAGCCCTGTTGGTGGCCCTCCTCCTGCCCAACGTACTCCTAGTGATTTTCTGGGATCCCATCGATCGCTGGACCAGTGCTTCAGCCAGGCTGTTTGGCGGAATCTAGCGGATATCCCACAAAATGAATAGCCCGGGTGGGGCGATGGGGCCGCAGTCCGAACGTCACCTGTGGTTAACGGAACAACAGGTGCCAACCCTGAACGGGTTGAACTCCCGTCTCTGAGTTCTCCATGGAATGAATTGGAATGAATTGAAAGGACTCTTCAAGCGTCCCGGCTTCCCCGTCGGCGAAGCCCGTAAAAATCCCATCGGCTTTCGTAGCACTTTCAATTCTTAGAGTAACAGCGGCACTTTAGGTCAGAATTACCCTTAAGATTCTAGACGGAGCGGATAGCGACCGTAGCGGTGGCCTGCGGCTAGATAGGCTTGGTAGTTGGCTTCGGGGATGGGAACCAGGTTATCGGGGCCGAGGATATAGCCGCCGCCTTCGCCTAACAAGCGGAGGCAACGCTTGACCTCAGCCTCGGTCATGCGGGAGCCGTGATAGTAGACCTTAACCATGCCAGGAATGACGCCGTCCATTCGCCGAACGGGCACGTGGTGCGGATGCGCGCGCTTGATGGCGCGGATCCGATTTTCTTTTTCAGACAGCGACGCATCCATTCCGAACCCTTGGCAGATCTGTCTGTCTTCATTGCGTTACGGGTGGATTATCACTTTGTTGTGCTCCTTGGAGCTCATGACTTCAATGCCCTGATGAATTTCGCTGAGAGGGAAATGGTGAGAGATAATCTTGCCGGTGTCTACCAGCCCTTTTTGCATCAGGCGAATGGCTTTCGACATGGCCAGCGGATTGGTTCCGAAGCTGGCGTCCATGCGGCCTTCTAGGAAATGTGTGTGGCCGCCGTCGAGTTCGAACTTCTCATGAGTGGTAATGCCGAAGACGTTCCATTTCGTTCCGCGGCGGCGCAAGTCAACCATCAGCTGCACGGCCTGGATGGGACCAGCGGCTTCAACTACGAGGTCAGGCCCTTCCGGAAGGATCTCATAAACCCGTTTCTTCGCATCTTCTCTGTCGGGGTTGATGGCATGGCTGGCGCCGCTGGCTAGAGCATTCTGCAGGGCGTAGTCGCTGCGATCGATAGCGATCAGTCTTCCTGCCCCTGCCGCCTTGGCCACCATGAGACAAAGCAGTCCGATACTGCCGACGCCGATGATGACGACATCGTCGCCGATCTCCATCTCGCTGTATTGAACGACTCCTTTCCACGCGCCTGAGAGCGGCTCGGTGAGCGCGGCCGCGTCGAAGCTAATCTCGGGCGGTTTAGGAAACAGGCATCGGTCCAGTGTCTTCATGTACTCTGCGAAGGCGCCGGGCCAAACGTCGCGCGGTCCATCACCTCCAGTGGTGAAAGCGTTCTTGCAGTAGTGCGAACGGCCCGTGCGGCAGTACTCGCAAAACCCGCAGGAGCCACTCGGCATGGCGATGACTGCGTCCCCTGCTTTGAATTGGCTCACACCCGGTCCCACTTCAACGACGACCCCGGACGGTTCATGGCCTGGGATGAGCGGAAAGCTGACGTTCCTGCGAATGCCTTTGATCGCCTTGAAGTCTGTGGCGCAAATCCCGCAGGACTTGATCTGAACCACAACTTCGCCAAAAGCTTCGGCACGGGGTCGGGGAACATCTTCCAGTCTCAGTTGATTGAAGTCATGCAGCACAGCAGCCAGCATGAGAGATCTCCATTAAGGATGTGACAGGCGTGTAGCGTGCAGGCTGTAGGATGCGTTAGCCCTGGCGTAACGGATCAGATCCGATTCCTCACGTGATCAGCAAATCCTCATCAAAGTTGGCGCCCGCACTGTTGGCTGGCTATTGCGCCGTATAGCCTCCGTCAACCACAACCGATGCTCCCGTCATGTACGACGAAGCGTCAGACGCCAAGAACAAGGCCACTTCAGCCACTTCTTCAGGCTTGCCCAGGCGTCTCAAGATTGTCGAGTTGGCAATCTCCTCGCGCTCGGGCTCAGCAATGCCATCCCAAGCTGGAGTCAAGATCGGGCCGGGCAAGATCGCGTTGACACGGATTACAGGCGCGTAATCCAGCGCCAAAGATCGGGTCAATGCCAACAATCCGCCCTTTGCGGCTTGATAGGGGGCGTCTCCGGCAACGGCAACGATGCTTTGAACCGACGCAGTAATTACAATCACGCCGCGTCCAGCTTTCAACATATGCGGAATGGCACTTTTCGCAAGCAGAAATGTGGCCCTCAACGTCACGTCATGGGGCAGGGCAAACGCATCTAAATTTAGCCCAATAGGAGCTGGAGGAGGTAATCGTTGTCCCCGCCCGCTCTGAGGCGCTTTCCTTTGACGCCTTGCTTGGGGGTTTGTTCTTTCTTGAGGAGGTTGATCG